>NZ_JANMZA010000421.1:0-10295 GCF_031382685.1 Chamaesiphon sp. OTE_8_metabat_110
AATTACCCCCCCAACCCCCCCGTATAAAGGGGGGGCTTTTCATGCTCCCTCCCCTTTATAAGGGGAGGGCTGGGGTGGGGTAAAAGACTCCGCATCAACTCAAACAAACTCGCATCGTTGAAAGAGACTGAATCCACAATAGCGATACCCATCTTACTTCACCCTGGTTCACCTTGATTCCGCATACTCATTGCACCCTCACAAATCGGTCGGTGAAGATGTAAACAACAACCGAACGACACAAGGAAAGCCAAACCATGAAACTCACTCAAACAAATCGCGATCTTGCTGGTTACTGCCCCGAAAATCCCAACTATCTCCACATCCGCGCCCGCATGAACCGCCTAGTCGATCGCTACCTGACGATCGATATTCTCAGCCAACACCTAATTGACTTACCCACCCAGTTTTCCCAACCCCATGTTAGAAAATGGGAACCAATCGACTGGAAATCGGTCGATCGCACTCAGATTGTCGGCGTCGATCCAGATTTATTCATCATGCTCGTAGCGGGTGCCACCGAGATCGAAACCCCGATCCGGGAGTATTCCCAGGAAACCTGGAACTACATGAAATCGATTCATCCTGGGATGGCTTACTTTATCGGCGGTACCCAAAATCCAGACGGTTCGATCGCCACATTAGGCGCATGGGAAAAAGAAGAACGCCAACATGCTCCCACCTTCAAGAAAATCTACCAGCAATTAACAGGTGAAAAACTCCAGCCCAAACCCAACAGTGTCAACATGCAGCAATCGATCGATTCAGCATTAGAGGCTGTCAATAAGCATACCCTCAGCCGCATCTCTACCGAATGGGGAGCCGTATCGATCTACCTGTGGCTGATGGCGCACTCTACAGGCGCATTGCAACAAGCGATCGCCCAACCTTTCCAAGATGAAGTCAATCATCTGGCTAAATTCTGGGGATTTAGCCGTTGGGCGTTTGATGGCTCTTATTACAAACAAGTTAAAGGTTCTGCCAAAAGCCTACTAACTCTAGCCAAACACCATCGTGGCGAACGGACTGAAGGTAATAATCTCGTCGGCAAGGCAACGACAGTAGATGCGATCGAGCTTGCCTTCATATTCTCCAGAGTGATGGTGCGGGTTAGGACTTGGAACCGGGAACTCAGCCATACACTACTCACCCATCTATTTGGCGAGAGTCCAATTGCAGTCTAATTGAACGTG
The DNA here is from genome assembly GCF_031382685.1 of Chamaesiphon sp. OTE_8_metabat_110. Lineage (NCBI taxonomy): Bacteria > Bacillati > Cyanobacteriota > Cyanophyceae > Gomontiellales > Chamaesiphonaceae > Chamaesiphon > Chamaesiphon sp. OTE_8_metabat_110. The sequence goes on from NZ_JANMZA010000421.1 coordinate 1,194, forward strand.
AGTCCAGGTTAAGAGATGCCTGGAGACTGAAGTCTCGGCTGATGATGCGAAGTCCGCCTACGCGGACTAATAAACTAGTCCGCGTAGGCGGACTTTGCATCACAAGCCCCGATTTCAATCGGCGGCCAATCCCTACTTACCGCCAGCGTAGCCAGTAGCCAGCCAGAACAGAGAGCGGAAGCTATCTCGCACCGTTTTCCGCACTGGTTCGACGGGTCTACCACTGACAAAAGTTACAGGTTTGACTTTAATGCCCCGACTACCAAACACAATTTCACCGATCGCGCGTGCGCGGTGAATATGGTCGTCAGAGGTAACTAGATAAACACTGGTAATCCCTTTGGACTCAAATCGATCGACTAGAGTTGTGAAGTTCGTCACTGTATCGATCGCCCGATAATCCAGATGCAGGTTTTCAGGCGATACCCCAGCCTTTTTAAACACCCGCTTGGCATATCCCGGCGGCGCACCGCTAGAAATCCATACGGGTAAATTGGGGTGGATGTGTGCAAATTTTGCACCGAAGATTTCGCGTTCTTCCTCGCCACCAAGGACAAAGATTGCTTGAGGTTGAATCCAGGTATTTTCTAACTCTCGATAACCAAACCAAGCGATCGGCAGTATCAACGGTGAGATCGGTAACAACAATTTTAACAATCGCCAGCGATGACGGCGGCGATGATTGGGGAGTGGGGATGAGGGAGATCGGGGGATGATGTGATTATGCGCCATGCTGCCAGGAGCTTGGAGAGGACAGATGAGATCGCTAGACTGCGCCTAGCATTTGCTAGGCTCAAGTTACCACAATTTATCAATGCAGACAACGCACGGGACTGGCGGGAATCGAACCCACGGCCTATCGCTTAGGAGGCGATCGCTCTATCCTACTGAGCTACAGCCCCAAACAGCAATTTATTGTATCAGACTATTGACTGGTGACTAATTAATCTAGATATAGACCTAGCTTGCATCTACCTAGCCGAGCAACTAGTCACCAGCAATTTATTCAGTAGGCTACACCAATGACTAAAACAGCTTACCAATAATATTCCCCAGATCGTTAATGGGATTGCCATCACCATCGGCATCGAGCATTTTTGTTGCCATCCCGATTAAATCGTTATCACCGCTAGCACCGCCCAGGGTTTGCGCCATACTACTGGGATCGGTACCACTTTGTTGGCTAAATTTACCGATCGCCGCAATGACAATCGGGGCGAGCATTCCCAATAATTGGGTGACAGTGCCATTATCCATCCCCGTCTGTTGACCGATATTACTCGCGATCGTATTCTGCGATCCACCACCTAACACCTGACCGAGCAGAGCGCTGCCCATGTTCGCTGCACCAGCATTACCCACAAATCCCATCAGATTGTCCAAAATCGAGCCATCGTGTTGCTGAGTCGCTTGATTGATGGCATCTGCACCATCTGGAGTAGCTGCATGGTTGCCCATTGCCGACAGTAGCATCGGTAGCGCCATCCCGACCGCCGATTTGGTAGTGCCATTGTCGGCACCAATTTGTTGACTGATTTGTTGGACGACAGGGCCGCCTAGTTGACTTGCCAGCATTCCGATTAATGGATTCATCAAAGTTTACCTGGATTTAATAATGTTGAAAATCGATGCAGTGCTCTGCACTAGGCACTTGCACATTGGCAAGGCTGGCAAAATGCCATCGCCGACCACATTGTACACAAATCTTTCAACCATCTTTAAAAATTCACGGATTTTATTTAATTTAGTTGAATAATATGGTAGCTATTCAATAGCGAATGACGATTATTATGCAGATAGCCATTAGTTGACTGTGAACAAAGTTTGGATCGGTCTTGCCACAATCTCGATTTCATTATTGCCCATACCCGATCGACAATCGCGGCTGGGAAACTCCAGCATCATCGACAACCATCGATCGAGCTTGCCACTTTTAGCAGTCGGAGGTGCAGCTCGATCTCCTTTACCACTGCCAAACGAACCCACCATCCGCACGATCTCGATCGCCCTCAATACCCAAACCGCAATTAGTTTATCCAAAGTAGAGCGATCGATTATCGGCGAAATGAATCGAGCCAGAAGCAATCCACCCGCCTATCGCAAAGTGTTACTCAGTTGGCGAAGCAGATTTAACGGCAAAAAAGCTAAGTTAAGCGATCGACTTTATCTCATCACTCAAGAAGGAACGCCAGCAATTGATGAAGCCATCAGGTTCCTCCAAAAAACCCGTCCGGTATCGACATTAAAGCTCTCACGCGGACTAACCCTCGCCGCCCGCGATCTAGTTCGCGACCAAGGTGTGAAGGGCACTACAGGTCATCAGGGCAGCGATGGCAGTACTCCCTATCAACGCATGTCACGGTATGGTAAGTGGCAAAAGATCGCTGGCGAAAACATTGCCTATGGGCCAGCTACGGCTCAAGCTGTCGTCCGCGACCTCATCATCGATGATGGTGTCCGCGATCGCGGTCATCGCATAAACATGTTTCAACCCCAGTTTCGGCTGACTGGCGTCGCTTGTGGCTACCATCGCCAGTATCGGGTGATGTGTGACATCAAATACGCTGGGGGTTATGTCGATCGACGTTGACAATTGATAAAAAATGTGTAGTCCACTGGCAGCCTTCTCAAAGTGTCAAAGATGACAACATAGTGCCGATCGATTTGAAACATTAGATCGCTATTTATTGGCTCGATCGATCGCTAAACTACAGATAATCGATCGCCAAAACCATTGAAATAGTCAAGTCAAACTGCATTAGACCCGATATTTACAGCCCTCGCAGGGGCCAGTAGGATGTACCGCGCAGCGAAGCAGACTCGATCGAGCGTTGTACTGACAACTAGCATCGCCAATCACCCATTGACCGTCAATCAGGCTTTGCTCTTCCGGGCGAATTGCCGACTGGACATAGAGAGCAATTTTGTGTAACTTGTAGCGACCCGATTGAAGTTGATAGCGATGACGGCGTTCTAAGACAGCATAAGTCCGACCATCCAAATCGATGTAATTTCCGGGTTGTGGCGTCCAATCCAACTGGACTTTGGTCAGTACTTCTCGCGACTGGGTTAAAATCACCTCAGTCGCCAAAGACTCTGATTCCCTCATTAGATTTCCATGCTGAGCGTCAAATCTTATTTTAACCTTTGTTTTAGTGAATAGTGGATAGTGGATGGTAAGTAGTGAATAGTACTTAGGAGTACATTTTAAGTCTATTTTCAGTTACTAGCGCAATATGTGAATTTATCTACTGACGCCAACGCCCACGGTTCAAAAGTTAAAAACCTTTAACTTATGTAGCCTTTTTGAGAACTAGTATCTGCGCCTGCGGTACACTAAGCCTTGATTCTTAAGTTTTAGCATTGCTAAAGCTTTATCGTTGGGAGGATGATTGGATGTCTCATAGCGTCAAGATTTATGATACCTGTATTGGCTGTACTCAATGCGTTCGGGCTTGTCCGACAGACGTATTAGAGATGGTACCTTGGGATGGTTGCAAGGCTCAACAAATTGCATCTTCACCCCGCACGGAAGATTGTATCGGTTGCAAACGGTGCGAAACTGCTTGCCCTACAGATTTCCTGAGTATCCGCGTGTATTTAGGCGCGGAAACTACTCGCAGCATGGGTCTAGCATACTAGTTCCCACTCGTGACTAGAGGCTGAGGGTACGTTGTGGTTCCTTCAGTCATCAGTCGCGATTTAGGCTTTAGGCTTTAGGTTTTGAGCTTTAGGGATTAGGAAGTAGATGGTAAAGGGTAGATGGTGGCGAGTGGCAATGTTTTAGGAGATTTTTTGCAGTAGTTGTTACATTCGATCGCAAGTTGGGTAATTATAGTATTAAAGTGAGGCTGGTCTCGATCGTAATGAGATTGCCATTAGAGCACCAAAACTAGGATCGCCGTTGCAGGAGAAATAGACTATATGTGTGGAATTGTTGGCTATATTGGCACTCAACCAGCCCAATCCATTCTGGTTTCAGGATTAGAAAAACTAGAGTATAGAGGTTATGATTCTGCTGGGGTAGCCACAGTTGTCGAAGGTAATTTGGACTGTATTCGCGCTAAAGGGAAGCTACACAACCTCCGCGAAAAAATTGAAACCGCTACAAATCGCGCCCCCATTGGCATCGGACACACTCGCTGGGCGACACACGGCAAGCCAGAAGAATATAACGCGCACCCCCACACAGATACCAACCGACGGTTGGCGGTGGTGCAAAACGGCATTATTGAAAACTACCGCGAACTGCGCGAAGCCTTAAAAAAACAAGGACATGAATTTCGATCGGAAACCGATACCGAAGTCATCCCCCATCTGATCTGCCAATGTTTTGCCGATGGTGCTGAAAACCTGATGGTAGCAGTCCAGCAAGCCGTTCACAAATTATCCGGCGCATTTGCGATCGCGGTAATTTCGGCAGACTATCCCGACGAACTAATTTTAGCCAGACAGCAAGCACCATTGGTAATCGGTATTGGTGACGGTGAATATTTTTGCGCTTCCGATACACCCGCGATCGTTCAATATACCCGCACGATCTTACCCCTCGAAAATGGGGAAATGGCGCGACTCACCCGTGATGGCGTCGAAGTATTTACCTTTGACGGTGCCAAAGTCCGCCGCCAGCCACATAGTATCACTTGGAATCCGATCGCAGTTGAAAAGCAAGGTTTCAAGCATTTCATGGCGAAAGAAATCTACGAACAGCCAGCCGTCGTCCGCACCTGTCTCGAAGCCTATCTCGATCTCGATTGGACTCCGGATAGTACGAAGTCTCCCTTCAAACTCGATCTCCCAGCATCGATCTACAAAGATCTTGAAAGCATTCAAATCGTCGCCTGTGGTACCAGCCTCCACGCGGGGATGATCGGTAAATATCTGATCGAAGAACTCGCTCAAATTCCTACCGCCATTCAATATGCGTCCGAATTTCGCTATTCACCCCCACCATTAACCGCCAACACCCTCACCATCGGGATTACCCAATCCGGCGAAACCGCCGACACCCTCGCCGCCGTCGAAATCGAACGATCGCGCCGCCAAGACAAAGCACCCAAATATCACTCCCGCCTCCTCGCCGTCACCAATCGTACCGATAGCGCGATCGCCCGCGTCGTCGATTGCGTCATCGACACCCACGCAGGCATGGAAATCGGCGTAGCCGCCACCAAAACCTTCATGGGTCAGTTGATGGCGTTTTACTTCCTCTCGCTCGACCTCGCCCATCGTCGCGGGACTATTACACCCGATCGCCTCGCCGAAATTATCGCTGGCTTAAAAGTCCTCCCCTCCCAAATCGAAGTCATCCTCGAAACCCAAGAAAAATACATCGAAGAACTCTCCCACAGCTTCCTCGACACCCACGATGCCATCTTCCTCGGTCGCGGCATCAACTTCCCGATCGCCCTAGAAGGTGCCCTAAAACTCAAAGAGATCAGCTATATCCACGCCGAAGGTTATCCCTCCGGCGAGATGAAACACGGCCCGATCGCACTCCTCGATGCTAAGGTACCCGTAATTGCGATTACCATGCCAGGGAAAGAATAAGAGAAAGCGGATTCTAATGCCCAAGAAGCCAAGGCACGAGATTCACATTTGTATGGGGTAGTAGCCGCCAGCGATAAGGATGCAGCAGAGATCTTTGACAAGGTTTTACCCGTACCAGATGTCGATGAATTATTATCGCCAGTACTAACAGTTATTCCGATGCAATTGATGTCATATCACATTGCCGCCATGCGCGGATTAGATGTAGACCAGCCTCGCAACCTCGCCAAATCGGTGACGGTTGAGTAGTTGATTTAATGTCAAAAAGTTGTATGTTAGATTCCGTAGGTGTTCTGGCATTTACGGAATTTTTGTCTAAAGATATGCAAATTAAATCTATCAAAATCGATAATTTTAAATCTTTAGTTAATTTTGAGTTACCTTTAGCCAAGTTTAGCTGTTTAGTTGGGCTAAATGGTTCAGGGAAATCTACAGTATTGCAATTTCTTGATTTTTTGTCTCAACAAGTTAGAGGCGATCTGAGTGGTTGGCTCAAACAGAGGCAGTGGGAATCTTCCGATCTTAGTTCAAAATTGACTCGTAAGAAAAATATTAACTTTGAAGTCTTACTTATACATTCTGAAAACTTTGAAATTATTTGGCATGGCAGCTTTAATCGTACAACATTACAATGCACTAATGAATCGATAGAATGGGATGAATATCAAATTTTAGAAGTAGCAGATAGAAATTACAATATTTTAACTATATGTGAAATAGATGATAGCCCAAGAATAATTGGCTATGTTCAAGAGAGTGTGATTGCTGGAAGAATTACCTCTAATTATCAGGGATCTGTGATATCACAAATTAAAGAATCTGAGTTGCCAAAGGAATTGTATGAATTCAAGAAATTCTTTGCAAATCTACATGCTCTAGATCTACTAGCCCCTGAACTACTCAGACAAAGGACTAGAGATGCAGGTAATAGTTTAGGATTAGGTGGTGAGAAGCTGTCGGCATTCTTACATGAAATTGGTGAAGCAAAACGGGATATCATTCAAGCAAAGCTGGCTAAAGTTTATCCACAATTCAAACATCTCGATATATTATCGCTACGTTCTGGCTGGAAAAGTCTTACCATTCAAGAGCAGTTTGGTGATACGATCGTCAAGACGGAAGCTCGACATGTCGCTGATTGATTTCTGCGGATGCTGGCGGTTTTTGCTCAACTATCTAAAGAGCAAAGTTTCTTGCTGCTAGATGAAATAGAAAATGGCATTAACCCTGAATTAATTGAGTTTGTGGTAGATGAATTAGTTGAATCCGATCCGCAAGTATTGATTACTACTCATAGTCCGATGGTTTTAAATTACCTCGAAGATGATGTCGCGATCGCGGGTGTTATCTATATATATAAAGCCAAGAGTGGAGCAACACAAGCGATCCGGTTATTCGATATTCCTGCGATGCGTGAGAAGCTAACGGTGATGGGTGCGGGTGAAGTTTATGAAGATACCTTATTAACTCAACTTAATGAGGAAATCATCGAGGGTTTATGATGTTCTTAATATTAAGTGGAGAGGGATCGACTGATACAGGTGTAAACGATAAAGAATTTGGCCCAATGACAAAATTAATTGATAATTGGATCGATCGTAAAATTGGCTATTCATTTATCAAGGAAAAAACATATACTATTGTATCCAAGACTGAGTTAACAAAAAAAGCGAGAAGTCTTCCAGCTCAATCTTGAAAAGGAAAAAATGTTGACGATGAAACAAGAGAATTATTTAAAAGAGCTAGAGCATTAGCTATAATAGCTCATCAAAAAAAGAAAGATATTGGCGATACAATCCCATTGATTGTTGTACTTTTTGTAGATAGTGATGGTAAAAGAAGTTCTCAGAAAAACAAATGGGCAATTCGGTTTAAATCGATACTAGATGGATTCAGTCGTGAAAAACTTTCTACTGGAGTTCCCATGATCCCTATTCCCATCTCCGAAGCTTGGGTTTTGTGTGCTTTAGAAAACAAGTACAAGGATTGTGTAAAACTTGAATATGAGTCAGCTAGTAAAAATTCACCTAATTCTCTCAAAAAGCAGCTAGAAAATAATCTAGGTGAGCCGGAAACGAGAATATTGCTTAATAATAAAATTGATGATGGGGAGATCGATATCGATCGCATGACCGATCTGCCTAATGTGACGGCATTCAAGGATAGACTCAACGAAGTATTAGATCTGCTCGGCTGTGCGCGATCGAAATTGTAACTCGGTTACAAGCGCGGGAAAGTCGGTATTTTCAAATTGTAAGCCGTTCCTCTAGCCTTGTTGTCGATCGAGCGCCCACCGGACTTGACTTAAGATTCCGCGTAATAAAGCGACTTCATTTGGTGAAAGTTGACTGCGATTGTAGAGACGGCGCAGTTTTTCCATCCGATGCAGTGCTGTATGGGGAAATAGATAGCCGATATCGAGCAGTAATGTCTCTAACTGCTGATAATATCCTTCGACTAATTCTACTGGTGCTACGTCAGATTGTAGCGGTATTTGGGCCTGCTGAATCGGTAAATCTTCAGCTAGATCGATCGCACACATCTGCAATTCATAAGCACAAACGCCAACTGCTTGAGCCAAATTGAGCGAACTATAACTAGAGCCGACTGGAATCCGAAGATAGCGAGTGGCATAATTTAATTCGGCATTAGTCAAGCCACTATCTTCCCGTCCAAATATTAATGCTGTCGGCTCGGTACTCTCTACCAGCCAAGGTAAAGCTTGTCTGGGTGTTTCGAGCTGCGTTGGAAGCGCCCGATCTCGCGCTGTAGTGGCAATTACGCGCGTACAACCCTGGAGCGCAGTCGGTAAGTCTGGAACGATCTTCGCTGTCGCTAAGACATCGATCGCATGTACTGCCATGCGGCTAGCTTCTTCGCCAAAAACGTCACACTGAGGATTCACAATTACCAATTGTGTCAATCCCATATTTTTCATCACCCGCGAGATCGCGCCGATGTTTAGGGCACCCGTTGGCTCTACTAAGACAATCCGAATATGATAGAGAGAGCTACTCACTGTAAATTTATCGATCGATTAACTGTAATGCCGCGACATCGAGCAAAATCCGATCTGCCGACGAAGATCTGCCCCGTTTGCAATCTTTCATTCACTTGGCGCAAGAAATGGGAATCCAATTGGGATGAAGTCAAGTATTGCTCCGAACGCTGCCGGAGAAGAAGAGAGTAGAGGGTAGGGAGTAGGGAGTAGGGGGTAGAGAGTAAGTGAGGATTTGGTAGATGGTAGAGGAGGATTTTAAGATCGTAAGATCGAAGAACGCCCGCTTGTTCGCTACCCTCTACCCTCTACCCCCTACCATCTACATGAAAGCTGGCTGATGACGAATGAGATTGAGAAACTCTTCTCTAGTGCGCTGATCCTCTTGGAAGGCACCTAGCATCGCGCTGGTAACTGTCCACGAACCAGGTTTTTGGACGCCGCGCATGACCATACACATGTGGCTAGCTTCCATCACTACCGCTACACCCTTGGGTTCTAAGACTTCTTGCAGTGCTTCGGCAACTTGACGGGTGAGGCGTTCTTGGACTTGC
>NZ_JANMZA010000426.1:0-3350 GCF_031382685.1 Chamaesiphon sp. OTE_8_metabat_110
ACTTCGGAAGCGATTCGCGATTGGGTGACGAATGTTGAGACAACCTACTATATTTTAGGCTCTGCGGCTGGCCCTCATCCCTATCCGACGATCGTCCGCAATTTTCAAGCAATTATCGGCAAAGAAACTCGCGCACAGTGTCTCGAAAAATGGGGCGGATTACCAGATATTCTGCTGGCTTGTATCGGTGGTGGCTCGAATGCCGTGGGATTATTCCACGAATTTTTGACCGAACCAAGTGTGCGCTTAATTGGCGTGGAAGCCGCTGGTAAAGGACTCGATACAGACCAACATGCGGCGACGCTTACCTTTGGCAAAATCGGCGTATTGCATGGCGCGATGAGTTACGTGCTGCAAGATGACGAAGGGCAAATTATTGAAGCTCATTCAATTAGTGCTGGTTTAGATTATCCAGGTGTCGGCCCCGAACACAGTTATTTAAAGGATCTAGGGCGGGCTGAATACTATAGCGTGACTGATGGGGAAGCTCTAGCGGCATTTCAACAACTTTCACAGTTAGAAGGCATTATTCCGGCTTTAGAAACGTCTCATGCGATCGCGTATTTAGAAACTCTTTGTCCTCAATTATCAGGAAGTCCCAAAATTGTAATTAACTGTTCGGGACGCGGGGATAAGGATGTCCAAACGGCGATCGATAGTATTCAATTTTAGGCGTTGCTGAATTGGTGTATAAAGCATAGATTTTGCCCTCACCCCCAACCCCTCTCCCAAGCTTGGGAGAGGGGAGCAAGAGCCGCAGGATCTGGCGGGGTGAGGGCGAAAGGGCTTGGCTAGCAAAAGAATTCTTTGTAGATCGGATTTGGTATTAGGGAAACTTTTAGAGCAAAACAGTATTAAAAATGATTGTGCTTTTACTTTAGCAGGAGGTCTTATGAATACTAACAAGATTCTCGATGATTGTCGAATTGCAAATCAGCAACCCAAAAAAATAACTATTCTTGGTGCTGGAATTGCAGGTTTGGTCGCAGCTTACGAACTCGAAAAATTGGGTCATCAGGTCGAATTGCTCGAAGGTAGTTCCCGCATTGGCGGTCGGGTGTGGACGCACCGCTTTGGGTCTGGAGCTGATGCTCCGTACGGGGAACTCGGTGCGATGCGGATTCACAAGGATCACCAACATACGCTGCATTATGTCCGCGAGTTGGGATTGGCAGATAAGCTGTGTAAGTTTATTACCGTATTCGAGGAGCACAATGCTCTGATGAATATTCAGGGTAAGATTTTTCGGATTAAAGATGCTTCTAAAAGTTTCGAGCAATACTATCAAGGCATATTTTTAGCAACACAGTATCGCGAAAAAACTCGGCACTTTGCGGCTTGGCTAAAAACTATTATCGATGCGATCGCCCCTAGCGATTTGCGGGATAGTTTCGATCGAGATTTAGAATCGCATCTAATTGCGGAGCTAGATAGATTGGATCTCGAACCATATTTCAGCGAGGACGGGGATACTGTAAACTTTCACAAGTTTATTAAAGATAATCCCAGTTTTCGCGCTCATTGTAGCAAAGCTCTCAGTATATTTCTCGGCGATATCTTGGTCGAGACTAGCGACGATTTATTGCAATTAGAAGGGGGGATGGATCGGCTGATCGAGCGGCTAGTAACAGCAATTAAAACTCCAATTAAATGCGATCGAGCAGTAGTAGCCATAAATGCCCAGGCAGATGCGGTCGAAGTTTCTTGGTTAGAAAACGGGGAATTACAAACTCACGATTGTGACTATGTATTGTGTACTATTCCCTTTTCCATTCTCAAAAACCTGGAGCTAACTGGCTTCGACGAGCGGAAATTAGCATCGATCGAGAATACTGTTTACTGTCCGGCAACTAAGACGATCTTGCACTGTTCCGAAGCATTTTGGGAGCAAGAAGGGATCGGTGGTGGTGCATCGCTGGGCGGTGAAGGTATCCATCAGATCTATTATCCATCGATCGAGTCCAACCCCGATCGCGGCAGCGTACTCCTAGCTAGTTACACCATCGGGAAGGATACAGAACACTTAGATGTCATGTCAGATCCCCAACGCTGTTTTTATGTGCGGGATCATGTCAGTCAGATGCACCCAGCAATAAATACTCCTGGGGTCATCGTCGATGCCGCAACCGTGGCTTGGGGCAATTATCAGTGGAGCAATGGGGGCTGTACGATTCCTTGGGGTGGCGATTTATCTGATGAATTCAATCATGCGCTCAAGTATTTAGAAGCTGCTAGACCGTTAAATCGCCTCTTCTTTGCTGGCGAACACTGTTCTAGATTTCCGGCATGGTTGCAAGGATCGATCGAGTCGTCACTGGAAGCGATCCATCAGATTGTCTCGCATCAACCGATCGAACGGCATGAAAGTGCGATCGACACTTGTAAGACTTAGAACGAAGTAGTGTTATCCCGCAGACCCTCGCCCTCACCCCCAACCCCTCTCCCAAGCTTGGGAGAGGGGAGCAAGAAGCCCAGGATCTTGCGGGGTGAGGGCTGCCGAGGTTTCCGATCGAAAAAGAAGGGTTTGTGAATCGGATTTGGTATCAGTCGATCTTTAAGGACGTTTTTACAATCACTCGGTGATATGAGTATATTAAATTTTCCGCGTCTGCACTTTCAAGGGTTTGCTCGCATTCATGCCCCAACCGGACATCAAAACGGGATGGTCGATTTGAGTACCAATACCGCTTACATGAAGGGACAGCCCTTCGATCTAAGCCGCCCGCTCTCTGAGTATCACGAATACCTCCAATCCACTGGAGCGCGGTATAACGATCGCGGGGAGTGGGATGAAGCAGGTGCTTTTAGTACGGCAAAAGGTTGGGATTTTGGTGGCAACGGTCATTTTGCGATCGAGGCTAAAATTGTCAGTGCCCAACGGGAAGCAGGACAGGTCGATTTAGATGACGTTGTCGTGGGGCGCAGTGTCGATCTGTGGGGACACCATAACGAATATTTGGGGACTACTTTTAATCGGACGCGGATTTTTGATGTCGATCCGGCTTCTAACTGGACGACAACCGTGATGCTCGGTCAACTGACCTTTGGCAGAGAAGGGACTTCTCAGGAAGTGCCGAATTTGTTGTCGGCTCCGGTGGCAGGGCTGCAACCTGCGCGGTGGCAAAATTTTAACTATATTCAACACTTACCCGAACACTGCCTGAATCGTGAATTTCAGCGATCGAGTGTCCATCAGTTTACTGTTGATAAAGCGTCACCAGATTTTTTCTGGGGGTATGAAGGTGCTGATTCGCCGACAGTCGTGCTGTTGCGTCAGGCAATGGATCGAGAGGATGTATTGGGGCTGGTGGTGCAATTTAGCTTGAGCAATATGTCCGCTCCGCTCCAAC
>NZ_JANMZA010000433.1:0-3069 GCF_031382685.1 Chamaesiphon sp. OTE_8_metabat_110
ATCAAAAGCAATTAAGGCTACTCGAAGCCCGTCGCCTGATGCTGGCGGAAAATTCCACTGCGACGATTGCTGCCGATCGAGTAGGCTATGAGAGCACCTCACAATTTAGTCGTGAATATTCCCGCATGTTTGGTGCGCCACCGATCGGCGATATTAAACGTTTACGGATAGCTTGAAGATAGACTGTTCGGTGAACCACAATCTCAATCTGTCTTCAAACAATGCTCGCACTGCATCAGTTTTAGCGCACGCTCGGTTCCCACTCGAACTACCGATCTGGCATTTTAGACTCAAAGCAAATCCGCCAGTACTTCGGCATGGCGAATTTGCGGTGGGCTGGCTAGCAGCTCGTCCGCACGCGGCATCAGTGCCGCAGCCATCGACCCACTCAGATGTGCTTGAAGATCGGCATCTTCGTTAAAAACATCAAACAGAGCGAAGGTCTGAGCGTCCAAACGCACAAAAAACCAAGCCAACATACCTGGTTCGACGGCTGCCATCGATTGCTGTGCGGTGAGGAAATTAGCCAGTTCTCGTTCTTGACCCAATTTTGCCTTCAGTTCTACCAGTAGTGCAACTTTTGTCGTGACTACTCCCACCGTCAAGCGAGTACGCTCTGACGGGGGCTTCTCAAGTTCACAAATGAGATTTCTTGCTTCATTGGCTGGGCAACCCCTAAGCCTTCACAAGCAGCAAACGACAGTCCGGTCGTCCGTTTTAGCACATTAATCGAAGCATTGTAGTCCCTGTCTAAACTAACTCCACAATTGGGACAATTATGAACTCTGACAGACAGGTCTTTGATAACTCTTTCTTCACAATTGAAACACTCAATACTAGTCCCTCTAGCATCAACTTCTTGGGTGTGCTTGCCGCGTCTTACCGCTACTGCTTGCAATATGTTCAAGAATGTCCGCCACGCAACATCAAGTATTGATTTAGCTAATCTGGTTCTAGCTAGACCCTTGATATTCAGTTTCTCGAATCCAATCAGATCGTAAGTTGTACATAAATAATGAGCTACAGAATAATGAAAATCTTTGCGTTGACGGGCAACATGCAGATGCAACTTAGCAACTTTATTAGCTTGCTTACCGTAATTAACAGACCCTTTTTCTTGTCTAGCTAACTTGCGTTGTTGACGAGCTAATACCGTTTGAGCCTTACGGTAGAACTGAGGGACAGCAATTGCCTCAGCATCGCTAGTAGTTAAGAACTTTTCTAACCCGACATCAATTCCCACCACAGATTTAATTTCATCAACAGGTAAGGAGACAGGCACCGTGTTATCTTCAAGCGCAAAACTTACATACCACCCATCGGCTTTGCTGACGATTGTTGCTTGCTTAATCACCGAACCTTCTGGGATTGGGCGGTGCAATACAACAGGAATATCACCAATCTTAGACAGCTTCAAATTTTCGCCAAGTAAGTTTGCTCCAGCCTTAGCAGAATTGGCTCTTGGAAAAGTAATCGAACAGATGTCGCCTTGTTTCTTAAATCTAGGTTTACCGCCTCTTTTGCCATTCTTATCTGGTATTAACCACCGTTTCCAAGCCTTGTCCAACCGCATTAAATTTTGCTGTTGGCAGTCAGCATAGATACCTTTATATTCAGGAAATAATGATTTTGTCTGTTTTAAATTGGCAGCTTGCGAGTAGTAATCAACCCTGTTTGGAATCTCACCAATTGGCTCACTTATCAGACTGCATCTATCGACCAAAGAACGAGTGCGGCGCAGGTAGTCTAATCTCTCTCCGAGAGCATAATTCCAATGCCGACGCAGCAACTCACCCCAGTGGCTCAAGGTCGCCTCCTGTTCTTGGTTTGGTTGCAATCGGTACTGGTAAGTGAGTAGCATAGAGCTATTATATCATGCTTAGTGCTATGAGCTATAACAAAGGCTACCGTTGCATATATTCGCTTAATATTCACTTGGTGCTGGTTACAAAGTACCGCAAAAAGGTGATTAATCAAGAGATCCTGAAAAGGTTGCATGAAATCCTTGCCAGCACTTGTGAAAAGTGGAGTAGCAAATTAACCGATTTCAACGGTGAACCAGACCACGTTCACCTAGTTATTGATTTCCCGCCGGATGTGGAGATTAGCAAGCTTGTCAATAATCTCAAGACTGTTTCGAGTCGATTAATTCGTAAGGAGTTTGCTGATGTTGTTAACCGAATTTATAGTAAACCAGTGTTTTGGACTGGAGCTTACTTCGTTGCTAGTTGTGGCGGCGTTACTGTCGAACAAATTAGAAAATATGTCGAAAACCAAGGTGAAATCACAGAGTAATTGTTCGCGCCTCGCCCACCCCTTCATGGTTGAGAGCTGCGCTTGTCAAATTAATCAGGGGTGGGACTCGTAACGCGCGTCCTATCCCCCTCACCGCCAAGTGCTATCGCACTCTGGCGGGAGTACCTCGGAGGTTTAGATGGCTGAGTCTCCGATCGGATGTGTGAGTCGATATAGCTAAAGGATAAAGGGTACAAAATGTCAGTCTACTCTAGAGGTAAATTCTCGATATCTGCTTGAATGATTTCGGCAGCATGAGGATAACCCTTATAAACAGCTAGATACTTGATGGCTTGGGCGATCGCTTGGAGCAGCAAAGTCGCAAAAGCAACAATAATCATCGTTTTAATCGGAGCGCGGGGCAAACCATTGGCATCTGAGGAAATTTCCCAAGTGCCCCAATTCCCATTGGGTAAAAGCCCCCAAGATTGCAATACGGGATCTAAGGCGACCCAAATTCCCAAAATACAAAAGGGAATCGTAAATAAGATCGTACCGATAAAATCGACTAAGGCTTGTTGTTTGAGAGTCCAATTGGTATAAAGAAAATCGACCCGCACATTGGCACCGTGTTTGAGAATGTAGGCAAATCCCAAAAAAAACATCATCGAAAATAAATACCACTGCAATTCGATGAGCGCGTTGGAAGATAATTGGATGCCAATTAATCGCCCCACATACCGAGCGACGACATTGTAAAAACCGACTGAGATCGTGAGGATGACCATCCCACCAGTCAAACTGCCGACGAACTCGGTGATTTTATCGATCGCC
>NZ_JANMZA010000493.1:0-6290 GCF_031382685.1 Chamaesiphon sp. OTE_8_metabat_110
GGACAACCGGGATAAAGGAAGAGAGCTTGGGAGTAATATTGTTAACGCGCTCCGCACCAATCTCCGACCCTCTATTCCCTATTCCCTATCCCCTATCCCCTAGCAATGCTATTCAATCTTAAACTGACCGACATTCTTCTGTAGCTCTTGAGCGAGCTGAAGGAGATCTTGGAATGAAGCTTGAACGTTATCGGCGCGGAGTGAAGTTTTCTGGGAAATATCGGCGACTCGCTCAAGAGCTACAGAAGAATGTCGGTCAGTTTAAGATTGAGTAAATAGTGAATGGTGAATAGTGGATAGTGAATAGTGAATGGTGAATGGTGAATGGTGAAGAAAAAAACTAAAGCAATAAACAACTTTCATTCTTAACTTACTTAAGCCTATATTTTAATCCAATCATCAGATCTTGTTGCTATCCACTATCCACTATCCACTATCCACTATCCACTACCTCCCATGTACATCGACCCTGAATTACGAGATCGAGTTTATCAGCTCTTTAGCTTGGAAGTACCCAAGATGTTGCAGCAGATCGAAACAGAACTCGTGACATTGAGTATCGATCGCAGTGCGACTAAAGTAGATAATTTATTGCGGGCGGCACACTCGATCAAAGGTGGGGCGGCAAGTTTGGGTTTAGAGGCAATTGCCGATCTCGCTCATCAAATCGAAGATATCTTTCGGGTGCTCAATCATCCAGATTTACCTTTCGATAGCAATTTGGATCGACTTTTATTTCGGATCTACGACTGTCTAAATCAACTCGTTACCGCTGAAATTAATGGCGAGCAATTACTTGCCGGATTTCATACGAGCACGCAAATTATTTTGGCCGATCTGGATGAAGAGATCGGCCATTTTGTGATTGCTGGTCAAAAAATTCCTGACAATCGCTTACTCGGAGTCGATCTGACGCAATCAATTTTTGAAGTGGATATCGCTCAGAGTTTAGCCAGACTCGAACGCGTCCTCCTCGATCCCGAATGCGATCGGATCGTAGTCGGAGAGTTCCGCGCTCAATCAGAGGTATTTACAGGAATTGCCAGTCTGACTGATACGCCGGGATTTGGCGTACTCGCTCAGGCGACGATCGCGGCTTTAGATCGTCATCCCGACCGGGCGAGAGAAATTTGTTGTTTTGCCTTGGTAGATTTTTATGCGGCTCTGACAGCGGCGCTGACTGGCGATCGCGACCGTTGTGGCGCGATCTCTCCAGGTTTTGCATTTTTAATCGCCGAGCTACCCACAGCACAGCGGGAGGGGGCTGAAGCAGTAGCCGCTGGAGTAGACCAAGTTGAGGTCGCGCGGGACTTATTCGATCTCGCAGATGTCTTTGATGCGCCAACTTGGAGCGCGGTACCTACCGAATTTAAGTCGCTCGGATGGGAAGCACTATTACCGAGCGCGGCGGAAGTTGAGTCTGTCTCGACTGAGGTGCGATCGGCACTAGTTATCGAACAGACAGCAAGTTTGAGTTATGACTTAGTAGATATTTTTGATGTCTCGATCGCCGCTGCAACGGTATTAGTTACTGAAGAGATCGCGAGTTTTAGCTATGACTTGGTAGATATTTTTGATGTCTCGATCGCCGCTGTCATCCAGACATCCACCGACGATCGCGCCAATTTGAGCTACGATCTGGTTGAGATCTTCGACACGCCTTGTCAGAGTAGATCGCTGGAGCCACAAATTGCGGTTTATTTACCAACCGACGAGGGAGATTTCGATTTAGTCGATCTCTTCGAGCCACCACCGCCAGCGAGTGTATCACGGGCGAATGCGGCAGTCGAACTAAAAGATCTCGATCGCCATATTGCCGAGATTACTAGCAATTTCGACAAGTTTGCACCGCTGACACTCTCGACATTTGCGCCGCCAGCAACGGCAATTAAGCCAGCACGGCTCAACCAAAAATCGCGGAAAGCGATCGGTACGCCGATGCCCCAATTATCGGTACGGGTGGGACTCGATCGGTTGGAGCGGATGAATAATGTCATGGGCGAACTGGCGATCGAGCGGCATGGCTTGGCGCTATCTAACGAGCAATTTGGGGATACGTTAGGGCGACTCAGATCCAAATGTGCAAATTTTCAGACTATTAGCGACAGACTCAGACAAATTGCCGATACGCTGAGTAGTGCCGCTCCACAGCCGCCGCGTGAGTCGATGTCATCGCCACCCAGTCTCGGTCAGGAATTTGATGTCCTAGAACTCGATCGTTATAGTGAAGTGCAGACGATCGCGCAAGCCACCATCGAGCAACTGGCGCAAATTGAAGAACAGATCGAAGATCTCTCCCTATTTGTCACCCAATCCCACCGCCAAATCGATCGCCAAAAACAGCTCCTGTCACATCTGCGGGACGACCTGATGTGGTCGCGGATGTTGCCCTTGGGTGAAATTCTCAATCGCTTCCCCCGCACCCTCCACGATTTGTCAGTCGAATTTGACAAACCAGTAGACCTCAAAATTACCGGAGCTGGAGTACTAGTCGATCGCGCCGCCATCGACAAACTATTCGACCCGCTAGTGCATCTCCTCCGTAATGCTTTCGATCACGGGATCGACTCCCGTGAAGCCCGTCAAGCTGCTGGTAAGTCCGAACGCGGCGCGATCGCCATCGATGCCTATCATCAGGGCAGTCAGACTGTTATCGATATTACAGATGATGGTCGGGGCATCGACATTAATGCCATTCGCACTAGAGCGATCGCGCGGCAAATATTGACACCCGCCGCCGCAGTTGACGCGACGCGAGAGCAATTGTTAGATTTATTATTCGTACCGGGTTTTTCTACTACCGAGCGGATTACCAAATTATCGGGGCGGGGGATGGGATTGGATATTGTCAAAGCCCAAATCCAGTCGATTAAAGGATCGATCTCGATCGACTCCCAACTCGGACGCGGCACTACTTTTACGCTGCGGATTCCCCTGACGCTGACGATCGCCCAATTAATGATTTGTCAAGTCGGTAATGCTGTTTACGCCTTCCCGGCAGATAGTATCCAAAAAATTGTCGTTCCTACTCCCGCGCAAATGTTCGAGCGAGATCGGCAGTCTTTTTGCCAGTGGCACGATCTGACGATTCCAGTCTACAACCTCGCCGATCTGCTCACCTACTCGATCCCCGTCCCCGAACGGACGATTTCGCTCACACTCAAGAGTAGCGCTCACAACCCTGCTGACTGGTTGGCGCCCCTGTTTTTGATCCGCAGAGGCGACCGGATTGTCGCGCTCCAGATCGATCGGATGATTACCGAGCAAGAGCTGACGATCGCCCCTTTCGGGACATCGATCTCGCCACCGAGCTATAGCTATGGCTGTACGATTTTGGGGGATGGCGAGATCATCCCCGTACTCGATCCACACACCTTGATCCGCGTCTTGGTCGAACAGCCGCAGCCGCTAGTGACAACAGCAGCGGTACCAGCACCAGTGTCCGATTCAATGCCGTCGATCTTGGTCATCGATGACTCTATTACTACCCGTCAAAGTTTATGTCTTTCCCTCGAAAAATTTGGCTATCGCACTATTCCCGCTAAAGATGGTCAAGAAGCACTGCAAATCTTGCGCCAAAAAGTCAGCGAAATTAAATTGGCAATTTGTGACGTGGAGATGCCGAATATGAATGGCTTTGAATTCCTAAATATCTATCGTCAAGACCGGACGATTTCTCACGTCCCAGTGGTGATGTTGACTTCTCGCAGCAATAACAAACATCGCCAATTTGCCGCTCATTTAGGGGCAGTTGACTATTTTATCAAGCCTTATGTCGAACAAGATTTTATGACGGCAATTTCTAAGTTAATCGATGTTTAATAATCGATCGCGTTAATTATAAATGGTAACATTATATGCTTGCAGGTATCAGTTCCAATCTATTGCTAGAGCCAAAAAAACGATCCTCTCTCGCGATCGAGCTAGTCGTTTTTCATATCGATCGCGTCAGTTTTGGGATTCCCATGACCAAAATTAATCGGGTGATTAGTAATGTATTTATCGGCGAAGATTTTAGCTTAACGCAGGATGTAGCAATTCTCGATTTGCACGATCGCCTGTCGGGCATAGAGATTGCTGACTTTAATGCGATCGTGATTTTTACAGGTGAAAATTCTCAGCTATATGGTATCCCGATCGAGACTGCACCGATTTTAGTCTCTGTACCCTGCGATCGGATTCGGACTTTACCAAGTGACGTTCGTACCGATAATCCCCTTGGTATCGCCAGTCATATTGCGATCGTTACTCACGAACAGAGCCAATTGACGATCTTTATTTTGGGAGATTAGTAGTATTTGGCGTGAATCTAGTTACTATCTTCAGGGGACTGGGGGACTAAGGGACTGGGGGACGGGGAGACTGGGAGACTGGGAGACTGGGAGATTGATTGCCGCTTAGTATTGAGAACTACTTGACAAATACTAACTAGATCTTTGATAATGAATGACTGGTTATAAAACCATTAGTTTGCGTGACTGGCGGAATTGGTAGACGCGCTAGATTCAGGTTCTAGTGTTCGCAAGGACTTCCGAGTTCGAGTCTCGGGTCGCGCATCTCTTAGTTACATTCAACACGATCGGGGGGTACGATAGATTATCGTGCCCCCCGATTTGTATTACCTGGCTGATTTTTACGATGTTGACAAGCACTCAAAATCCCCTGATTAAGCAGATCAAAAAGCTGCACAGCCCCAAAGAACGCCGGGAAACTCAGTTATTTCTCCTAGAAGGAACCCATCTAATTCAGGAAGCCTGTGCTGTTAATTATCCATTAACAACCGTGTGCTGCACCGAGCTATGGCAGGCAAACCATCCCGAACTGTGGTCGATCGTCCTAGCTACTAGCGATCGCGTAGAATTGGTCGGGGATGAAGTTATCGGATCGATCGCCACAACTGTCAATCCTGACGGTATCGTGGCGACAGCACCCCGGATGGCACACAAGCAGCCACCGCTGAGCGCAAACCTCACGCTCGTGCTATCTACCATTCAAGATCCGGGCAATCTCGGCGCAATAATTCGGACAGCGGCGGCGGCGGGTGTCGATGGACTGTGGGTAAGCAAAGATAGCGTCGATTTGGACAACCCCAAGGTGCTACGCGCCTCAGCAGGGCAATGGTTTCGGCTGGCAATGGGAGTCAGCGACAATCTGAGCGAACTCATCGCTAGCTATCAGCAACAGGGGGTACAGGTGGTTGCGACTAGTTCTCATACCAAAACTAGTTACTGGGATGTGGACTTGCGATCGCCGACACTGGTTTTGTTGGGCAATGAAGGGGCGGGTTTGAGTCGAGATTTAGCTGCCCTAGCCGATCTTCAGGTCAAGATTCCCATGTCCGCTGGCGTAGAATCATTGAATGTCGCCACCGCCGCCGCACTGATGTTATTTGAAGTCCGCAGACAAAAGGCTTTCTCCGAAAGTTAGGCTTTAGGCTTTGGGCTTTAGGTATTAGGCTTTAGAGAAAAGATTTTGTTTTTACTTTCGCAGGAAGTCTAGAGATCCTCGACACCTGAAAGCTCGCGGAATTAGCACGATCGCGATTGAAGCTTACTGTAAGATTGCTAGTGTTTTCAATAAAATTTTTACGATCCCTAACTCAGGCTGTAGTCAGGGTATTCTAAAAACGTAAGCTGAAATAATTGTAGATTTCTGACAGTTACTCTTTGCTGGCTGTCAGCAGTTGAGAGGTTTTCGCTCAAACACTCGCGGCAACTATCAACGATCGATCTCCTTTGTCTTCCAATGCAATTCCACATTCAAACCGATAGCGAAATCCCCGTCTCCAAACAACTATACGATCAGATGTTGTTTGCGATCGCCTCCCGCCAATTCTCTCCCGGACATCGCCTGCCTAGCACCCGGCAACTTGCCATGCAGACTGGCTTACACCGCAATACGGTCGGCAAAGTATACTCTCAATTAGAGCTGACTGGCTTGGTAGAATCCGTCCCTGGTTCGGGCATCTATGTGCGGTCATTAGGACACGAAAGCAATCATCTAATTGCCGATGCTCAGATCGATCCGCGTCTTCCCGCGATCGATTTAGTCTCCCAAAGTCTCAATACCCTCCTCGCTCAGGGTTACTCGCTCAATCAGGCGCGGGAATTATTTTTGACTGAGATCGATTGGCGGTGGCGGTGTAGCGCACGGGTATTTGTCACCGTACCGCGCAACGATCTGGGCGCGGGCGAATTGATGCTCCAAGAGCTACAACAATCGCTAGGCATCCCCGTTCAGCTCATTACCCTAGACAAGCTAGAAGCTCAATTAGTCCAATCCCGCGCCGC
>NZ_JANMZA010000572.1:0-4007 GCF_031382685.1 Chamaesiphon sp. OTE_8_metabat_110
GTAATTTTAGAAGTCTTGCGCCAGCATTTCCCGGAGCATTCGATCTTGGCTGAGGAATCGGGACAATATGGGGCGACCGATGCGAAGTACCTCTGGGCGATCGATCCCCTAGATGGGACGACAAATTATGCTCACCAGTACCCGTTTTCCGCCGCCTCGATCGGGTTGTTAATCGATGGGGTGCCGACAGTCGGGGCAATCTACGATCCGTTCCACCGCGAACTATTTAGCGGTGCGCTCGGACTGGGTGCCACTTGTAACGACAAACCGATTCACGTTTCGAGTGTGGCTAAATTAGCTCAAAGTCTGCTTGTCACTGGATTTGCGTACGATCGCCGCGAAACTGCGGATAATAATTATCAAGAATTTTGCTATCTCACCCACGTTACCCAAGGTGTCCGACGGGCGGGAGCCGCATCCATAGACCTCGCTTACGTCGCCTGTGGCAGGCTAGATGGCTATTGGGAGCGGGGACTATCGCCATGGGATTTGGCGGCTGGGGTGGCGATTGTAGAGGCGGCTGGTGGAATTGTTACTGCCTACGATCGCACGCCTTTTGACATTCGATCGGGTCGAATTTTGGCAACTAACGATCGCTTACATGAGGAGTTGAGTCAAACACTACTGCATGTCGCACAGATCGAACCTTGGTCTTGGCTCAAACCCTGACTTATATTACTAGGATCGATGCTAGGAGGAATCTTTGCTCGTCGAATCCTGGGTACTCGATCGAGATATTGCTATTTAATTAGGATGTGCCTGACGGAATCTCTCGACAGCTTCAATCCGGGAAGTCTCGCCGATGAGAATACATTCAGCCACGATCGCTAGATCGATGGGCGCAAGTACAGAAATTTGACTGCGGTTTACTTTTTGATATCCATCAGATTGGAGGCTATAAACGGCTAAGACACCATCATCCCAAAACCAAACTTCATCAATTCCTAACTCCCGATAGCACTGTAATTTAGATTCATCGCCACTGGTGAAGTTGACTTCAACACACAGCTTGGCTCCTTGAATTTCATAGGATTCATCCGCCTCAGCCGCCGCTGCACCTTCCCGCTTTTGAGTCATCGATCCGGTAGGTTCAAACTCAATTTTGCGATCTAATAAAAATACCTCAATCAAAATCGCAATAATCTTTTTGAATAATTCATGTGCAGCTCCCGGCATCAGAATTTCAATCGTCCCACTGTAATAAAATAACTTTACCCCACGAGTATCATTGAAACCTTGTTGCAGATGCTCGAATTGTGCCCAGGTTTTTCCGCGCTGGATCGTGCGGACATCTCCTTTCCCGATCGCAACTTCAATTGGGGATGTTCTACTCGCGATCGTCATTTTATCTCCAATTGCTCGTGGGCGTTGTGTCTCGATCGACTAATTATATCATTTGCGATTCTCGATCGAATCGCGCTAGTTAAGTATCAAATAACCTGTGTGCGAGATGTGAATGTTTGCAAGTATGATTTTATGCTGCCCCAACATCTTACTACTAGCTCATAGCGGCATTTCAAGCCGAGAGAACAGATCTTTAATTGAGCGATCGGCACTTAAGGATTACAAATGTAGTAAAGCGCAATCATGATTTTCGACCCTTTTGTACCCTCTGCTGGCTTTTGCACTATTTGTGTCAGGTGGGGCTAAAACCTAATTACCAACAAATTTTAGGCAAACGTGAATATTGCGATCGAAATAGGGAATATATAAAGGGTGTACCCCGAAAAAGTCTGCGCCTGGATACAGGTAGCAGCAGAATCCGAAGCCTAAAGCTTGCGACCCGACCGCAAGCGATACCACTCAGATCTGGGCGTACTCAATCCAACCCACGAGATACCTGTTGCTGCGGATCGCATGTCTATGAGTTTTCAATTAGATCGAGGACTATTTCAATTTGAATTCACCGATCGACACGCTATTCTGGGTGTGGGCGTGAATGCTGAAGAAATAAATATTAGAGAACGCTACCAAGCTGTAGCCAGGTTATTGCATCCCGATAGTGCGCGCTGGAAAACAGAAGCAGATAAACAGCTTGCTATAAGATTGTTTTCGCGACTGATTACTCATGCTTACGGGCAATTGTCGCGACAGTCGCAGCTTCAAGAGCAGATTATCATGCTCGACCTGTTGGGTAAAAGATTGGTCGAACAGAGCAGTCAAATTCAGATCGCCGATCCGTTATGCCAGCAACTTTACCAAAGCGGTAATGATTTCGAGCATGTTTACGATCGGCTCTTGACGCAACTAGCAACCGAGCAGTATTCAGATCCCAACAATAGCGCGCCGATTATCAATCAAATTAGCGAATTGAATATGGTGTATCTGTTACGCAAACAGTTGCAATCAGTCAGGTCTACACCTCCAGTAGCTGCGAATAATCCTACTGCAAGTGCGGCTAAAGAAAACTCATCCGCCGAGTCAAATAAACCATCTCCAGTCGAAGGCGCATTGCGACGCGCCGAAGATTATACGAGCAAGAAAAATTGGGTCAAAGCAGTACCCGAAATCAAAGAAGTCATTAGTGCCGAGCCAAATAACGCCCGAGCGCACACCTTGTTGGGACTGGTTTATCTCAATCAGCACCAATTAACTATGGCAAAAATTTCGATTAATAAAGCCCTGCAACTAGCACCTAAAGATCCCCAAGTGCTGCAAGCTAAGCAGGAATTCGAGCGGGCGTCCAATCCGAGCAACGGTACTAATGGTAAAAATGCTCCCAAAAAAGCCAGTGAAGGAATGTTTAGTGGCTTATTTGGCGGCAAGAAATAGCCCGAGCGGATCTTTAATCCCAAACGTGTGATGAGCCACTGCACGCGATCGATTAAAATTAGGAAGTTGCCACCTCCAAACACATGACAGATCGCAATCCTGCTGTTTTCTTGCCCACACCAGGCGATAATAATGCCCATCCTCAATTTGTTGGCGGCGATGCTGCTGGTACGGAGCGCACCTCGGCGCAGCTTGCAACCAACCGCAGCGCGTCCATTAATTTTTATGCGCCCGGTGCTAGGGATTTATTACCGTTAGATGTCGCTCAGCAGCAGTGGGTGGAAAGCGGCATTCAGGATGTATTTCACCGCTGGGGCTACCATCGGATCGTGACTTCGACCTTGGAGCGACTGGAAACGCTGATTGCTGGCGGAGCGGTCGATCGCGAAACTGTCATTCAAATTCCGAGCGCCAAAGGTGGTACGCTAGGCTTGCGCCCAGAGTTGACTGCTTCGATCGCCCGTGCAGCGGTAGCGCGAATGGGGGATCTATATCCACAGCGGCTGTATTACAACGCTAACGTCTTTCGCCGTGCCGATCTCGAACATCACGGTCGTCAACAAGAATTTTATCAATCGGGAATTGAATTACTAGGCAGCGGCGGGATGCTG
Organism: Chamaesiphon sp. OTE_8_metabat_110; assembly: GCF_031382685.1. Taxonomy (NCBI): domain Bacteria; kingdom Bacillati; phylum Cyanobacteriota; class Cyanophyceae; order Gomontiellales; family Chamaesiphonaceae; genus Chamaesiphon; species Chamaesiphon sp. OTE_8_metabat_110. The sequence continues at coordinate 3,384 of NZ_JANMZA010000572.1, forward strand.
GCTGATGTCGAAGCGATTCTCTTGATGGTGGATTGTTTGAGATCCTTGGGCGTTCCTAATTGGCAAATCATCCTCGGCGAAGCAGGTTTGAGCCGCGCCCTCATCGCCCAATTCCCGATCGAATTTCAGACCCAAATTCGGCATTGCTTGGCACATCTCGATCGAGTTACCCTCGAACGATTGCCGCTGACGCCTCAGCACCAGCAACTAGCACTCTTACTACTAGATTTACGGGGCAATCCGGCTGGGGTATTGGCACGATTGACTCAGCTCGAACTCGATCCCCAGAGTCAAGCAACCATCGCCCATCTCCAGACTTTAATCGAATTATTGACGACCACTAGTCAAACATCATTACCGCTCATCTTGGACTTAAGTCTGATCCAAACCTTCGATTACTATACTGGTATCGTCTTTGAAGCAGTCAGCGTTACTGAAGATCGCGCTCATATTCTCGGTAAAGGTGGCCGCTACGACAAACTACTGGCGCTCTATCACCCACAGGGGCAAAACTTCCCTGGGATTGGCTTTGCATTGAACATCGATCAATTGCAGCAAGTCCTACAAACTAACCCTGCCATGCCGCACACAGCCCCCAAGTCCGACTGGTTAGTAGTCGCAACG
>NZ_JANMZA010000207.1:0-2940 GCF_031382685.1 Chamaesiphon sp. OTE_8_metabat_110
GGATAGTCTTCGTCGTATTTATTCCGGCGGTTGACATTGGCGGCGGCGGCGGCGGGAGTAGCATGATCGATCGGGACTGATGTCACTAAACCAGTCGATTTACCCTGTGCTGCGGCTTTAGCCAAAGCACCTTCTAAGTTATCTTCAAAGATATCAACACCGATCGCGTTGTTGTAGCTCTTAACGCCAGTGTAGAGGGTGGTTGCGGTATTGGCTGAGTCAGGATAGCTGAGTTTGATATATTCTTTGTCGGTACCTGGTGTCCAGGGGTTGACACCACCACGGACTGGATCGTAACCAACTAAGTTACCAACTACGCCATCGCTGACTTTTGCCCCACCACTAGCAGTCGTACCAGGGTTGAAAGCAGGGTTGAATACAAAACCAGTAGTAGTTGGATTGGCACCTGTCGCCGCAGTACTAGGGCCAGTTACGGCTGCTTGACCAGTGTTGTAGACACCATTGGCATCGGGGATGGTGGTACCGTAAGTAGTCGCCAAGGTGTAGCCCGTGAGGGTCTGCATGTTCAGACCAGTACCTTTACCAGCGGTATAAAAATCGCTGAGGCTAGTACCAGTTTTACCTTCTTGAATCTGTTTGTAGACGGCGGCGGCGCGGGTCATTTCCCAGCCCATACCATCGCCGATCATGATGATTGTATTCTTAGCCATGCAATTAAACTTTCCTGTAGATATCTATTGAAGTAGACCTCAGAAGATCGACTGGTGTCTAGTTTGGCATGGCTGTTCGATCGATGCGAGTATAATCGATCGCATCGACTTGAGAATATAATTAAGATTTTTTATTATCCACGAACAAATCTAATTTTTAACTATTTGTTAATCAAATTAGCTTGTTTCTTAAATTAAAGATAACCTGTGGGCGATTCTCATTCTGAGAGGCTACGCCAACGGATCGTTGGCGTAGCCTACCGGAGGTAATCGGGATGATTTTAGCTTTGACACGTAACTGTTCTAACGCACGCACTAATCGTTGAGCTTGATGTTGATAGAGCGGAATATCCAAAATTCTTGGTAAATTTTCCATCAAATCTCTAGCTGTTCGCAGCGAACAACCAGAGATGCGTCCGATGATATTTGCCCCTTCAAAAGTGGATTCTGCGGTCATCGCTAGCTCGACTTCAACCTGCCAAGATTTGGGGTAGGGATCGCCGATATCGATCCGCCGCAAACTCTCTGTCGTTGCCAAAACTACCAAGCGATCGCCATGAGCCAGCAAAATATCGTCGGTAGGCATTAAGATTGCGGGACGGGGGTTGCGCTGGTGCAGAATGGGTACTACCCCATAACCATAGGCAGCTTCAGCTAGCAGCAATCGATCGAGCGTGTCGCCTGTTTCGATCGTGTATTCAGTGACTAAAATGGTTTGCCGATCGATGTGAAATAGATTCAGAATATTTTCACCGAATGCCGCTCCGGCAAACACTTCTGCCGATACTGTCTGCATCCCCAATACCCGGGCAGTTGGCAGCGTTTTCGTCAGATGTTGGCTCAACCTTTGTCCCGATGTCCGAATTACCAGATCGAGCTGCGGATCGATCGCCTGCACCATTAAGGCAACTTCAAGATTGAGCATTTCATCATCGGTGACGATAATGACGCTCTTGGCGGTCGTGAGATTGGCTTGCGCCAGAGATCGATCGATATTACCCGTAATTATCGGCAGATCTGGCAAGATCGTACTGTTGATATCTGGCTGCAATGTTACGCCGACAACGGTTTGCTTGAATTGCTGTAGCAACAGAGCCACTTGTTGCCCGACTCGTCCTAAACCGACGATGACGATGTGGTTTTGTTGCGGTACGGGCGGTCTTTGCTTGACAAATTGAAACTTTGATGATAAAAGAGATTCGGTGAGGACTGCGTACAACACGCCCACAAAAGCCGTACCAGCCAGACTCAAGCCGAGGGCGAAAGTTTGGAGCCACCAGGGAATCGTGGTAATGTTCTCAAAGTTGCCAAATAAATCGCCATAGCCGCCTAAAAGTAAGATTGCTGAGGCGTAGAATGCCGATATCCAAGTCGTGTTGGGATAATACTGACGAAAGAGGACGGTAGCGATCGCGAGTAATAACACGACAATCAGACAGCAAATTAGGGCCACGCGGCGGACTTGTTGCTGAAAGTTCGATCGCCAAAACTGCCTAAATCGATCGCCAACACGCCGCGCCCAGCGAGCGATCTGGGGTTGTTTAGTTTTTTTGCCAGCAGCAAGCGATCGATCTGGGGTGGCGTGAAGTGAGGATCGATCGGCAATTTCAATGTAAGTAACTAAATCGCCAGCCGTAACTATCTCTTCAAACTGCCATTGGTAGAAACCTGGCTCGGTTGCAGATCTGGTGTGAGCCAGTAGCTTCTGGCTGCGCGTATCGATCTGGTGTAGCCGACGGGCATTGCATCAAGGATGAGCGGGACTCATGCGTTGTCGCACCACCCGCAACCAGTAACCATCTAAATTGAAAAAGCCTACAGTATCCGTGCCCAGTGCGGCAATAGCAAAGGAGTGAGCGGGCAGTTCGATCGGTTCGTAGGCGATAAAATTGCCGAGTTGTTGGCTTAATAATTGATTGAGATTGGTTTTTGCCGATCGCACGACTAGCCGCGTATGGGGGTTGAGTTGGCGGATGGCGAGGGCAATTTCGGCATTAACTCCTTCGTTACTAGTGACAATCAGGGCAGCGCGACAGGCTTGGATTTGGGCTTGCGCCAACACGTTATTTTCACGGCAATCACCAATAATCAGATCGTCTAATAAATCGACTAAATTTGGAACTTCCCAACTTTGAGGAGCAACTTGTTCGATCGCGACAATCTTCACGCCAAATTGGTGGAGAGCCAGCACGCAGTGTTGACCCAAGCTACCTAAACCACACACCAAAAAACGATCTAATTTCATCTAGTTATTGCCATGTCACTTTAT
>NZ_JANMZA010000210.1:0-7767 GCF_031382685.1 Chamaesiphon sp. OTE_8_metabat_110
ACGACAGAACCCGCTCCAATTCTGACATTACTACCGATTTGGAGATTGCCTAATACTTTCGCTCCCGCACCGACGATGACATTTTCGCCGAGGGTGGGGTGCCGTTTACCAATTTCTTTGCCAGTACCGCCGAGCGTCACGCCTTGATAAATCAGTGCGTAATCGCCAATAATTGCAGTCTCACCGATGACGACTCCCATCCCATGATCGATAAATACCCCCTTGCCAATTGTCGCGCCGGGGTGAATCTCAATGCCCGTAAAAAATCTCGCCAAATGCGAAATAAAGCGCGGAATAAACGGCACGCCCATGAGATACAACCAATGGGCGAAACGGTGTAGGGACAAAGCTTGTAGCCCAGGATAGCAGAAGAGAACCTCTACCCAGTTACGAGCAGCAGGATCGCGATCGAAAATAATGCGGAAGTCAGCAATTAGTTGAGCAAGCACAGCAGTGTTCCATTATCACTAGGAGGCTATTAAGTATTTTAGCGGGTATTTGGCGATCGAGGTCAGTAGGGTTTACCGGATCTGGGGTTAGGCTTTAGGCTTTAGGTTTTGGGCTTTAGGGGAAAGGGGAAAGGGGAAAGGGGAAAGATCTGTAGGTTGGGTTGAAGAATGAAACCCAATACACCTACTTATGTCGGCTCAGATCCTCCAAAGGAGAAGGATAACCCACCACAACATTCTGAGTCTCCCCGGCTCCCCGTCCCCCCGTCCCCCGTCCCCTCGTCTTCTCTACCCTCTTACAACAGCAGGAGTAGCCGCCAGTGCTTCTGCCAAGCTGCGAACTACGGCAATCATGGCGATTTCATCATTGAGCTTGTTGATTGCCGAACCGACACCGATGCCAGCGGCACCAGCGGAGATGGCGAGTGGTGCGGTGACGCTGGATAAACCAGACGCACAAAGTACGGGGACATCGACAGCGCGGGAGATTTCATAGGCAGCCGCTAGGGTAGGTGCTGCTTTTTCGATTAAGCCGAGGGTACCTGGGTGGGTAGGAGTGCTGCTGGTACCGCCTTCGGTTTGGATGATATCTGCACCCGCAGCGACTAGAGCTTGGGCTAGCTCGACTTGTTTGTCCAAGCTCAAGATGTGGGGAACGGTCACAGAGAGGGTAAGATTGGGCAGCAAGGCGCGAGTAGCTTGAGTGAGGGCTAAAACTTCATCTGCTTCAAATCGGATGCCTTGGGCGTAGAAACTATCAAAGTTACCGATTTCGATTAAGTCAGCACCTGCGGCGACAGCAGCTACAAATAGTTCGGGTTCGACAGCAGAAACGCAGATGGGGAGATTGGTAAGCTGACGTGCCATCTTGACTAATTCGGGATCGGCAGCAATATCGAGAAAGGTTGCACCGCCTAGATCTGCGGCTCTGACTACCATCGCTACCCGATCTCGATCGAAGTTATTTAACCCGCTGATGACTTTGAGGACGCGGTTACTAGCAAAGGCTGCGTGCAGGCTATTCAACATGTTTATCACTTGACGAAGGGACGTATAAAGCTGTATCTGAACCATTCTGACATCGATCGGCTAAACTTAACCCAACCGCGATACTAAAATCAACACGATCGGGCGACCTTTTTGCCCACGAATTTCCGTGTCATACTCAAAGATAGAGACCCTTTGGCGATCGCCCAATCATGTTCTATCCCGCACCTCCGTGGCAGCTTTATGGCACCGCACTCCAATCACTCCACGCGATCGATCTGGCTACAGCCAGACGCTTCGTACCGATCGATTTCGAGATCGTCCCCGTACTTCCAGGCAAAACGGTGGGTAGCTTATATCTGTCAGTCTATGAGACTAATTCGACACTTCAGTATCACGAATTAATTGTGGCTCCGGCGGTGGTGCGTTACCAAGACACAATCGGCGCATGGATTTCGCATATTTATGTCGATAATCCCGTATCTGTAGCGGGTGGGAGAAATATCTGGGGATTGCCCAAAGAGTTGGCGGATTTTGGATGGAACGATCGCAATATTACGGTTTCACAAGCTAATAAGTTGCTATGTCGAGTCGATCGATCCACGACAGCACTACCACTTTCATTCTGGGGCAAACTCAAAATTGGTGGTGATGTCTTTGGTAATTTAGAACGAGATATTTTAGCATTTCGAGGTGATGTAGAAACCGGACTCCAATGGACGCCATTTCAACTGAGTATTCCTGCTGAAAGTCCTTTTTCTGAAGTCAATTTAGGTCATCCTTGGTTGACGATCCAATTAGACAACCTGCATCTTACTGCAAATGCGCCATCAAACGTGGGACGTTCGATTTCGTCAGCCTTTGCGATCCGCCGAGACACTTGAGCCACACGCCGACAACTACCCAATGAATCATTACCGCTACCCAAATCGCACCAGTAGCTAGATAAGAAATCGTACAAACTCCACCTAACAACCCTGTCAAAGTTAGGAATCTCCAGTCCATAAAGGTGGGATTGCCCAAGCTGTAAAATGTGCGGGCATTTAATGGGTGATAGCCGATAAATAATATTAAGGATATTAGCGATGCTCCAGAGACATGTAACCATGAATCTGTCTCGATCGGGTGGGGAATTAATAATAGTCTAAATAGACATTCTTCTACCAATGCAGGCATCAAGAATAAACCGATCCACGATCGGATCTGTCGCCATAATCCCGACTGTAAATTAGCAGGTTCAGGGGTGAATGTTAAAAACTTAGATCTAAATCCGATCGATAGCGCAACTACCGCATAACCAATTAATAATCCCAATCCGAGTAGCCATCCCGCTAAATTTGGGAGCGTAACCAGCCCTGCCCAAACTCTCACGATTAACATTGCCAAGAGCGGAATTTGCCCGAATAAAATTGTCGGTGCGATCGGAAAAATATCGGGATTTGTACCACCTATCTGGGCGGTATTTAGAAACCAAATTGTCGCCCCCCGACGAGTAAAAGTCTTGGCAATCCCCTCCTGAGCGCCACGCGGTAACATCGTCCGCCAGCTTACCAATCCTGCGATCGGATTATTGCTACTACTAAACCCTTTATCTACTCGAATACCAGCAAGTTTCGCCGCGTTTTGTTGCCAATCTTGGCGAACTATTCCTAGTGGCGCGAGGGTAGTTTCTAGCTCTGCGCCTAGAGATTGTAACTCTCTAAATCGTAGAGTTTGCGGCTCCTGTGGATGAGCGGCGAGCCAAGCTTGAATCGCTGGCTGTGCGGCTTGACGGTTTAGTTGCCGAATTGTCACATACAAGGCTTGATTGGCATCTTGCACGCAGGAAGTCGCAGGTGTGACGCTGGCACTCCCAGTACCATCACCAGTCCGATAACGCGCCGCAAAAATATTTAATTGGCGCTGTAACTCCGTCAGGGGCGAAAGTTTAATCCCGTCAAAATCATAATCCTCCGTCACAGGTGGGTAACTAATTAACAGATCCGCAACTGGGCGCGTCGCCATCCAGCCCCGCTGAAGATGCCCCTGATACGTTGCCCAATCCTGTTTTCCTGCCACGATGCCATCGGGATTGTGTGCATATACCTGATTGTATTCTACCTGCCACTCCGGTGCGCCAGTCAATACCGATCGCGTCACCGTTGCCATCCCATAGGCAAAATGCCCGGTAATAGTCTGCCAGATGTCGGCAGGATCGCCAGTTTTACCACCAATCCCACCAAATGAATGGATGACTAAGGCTTTGGTACCCAATCCTGAAAAATTTTTGGTGGACGTGCCGACAAATTTAACTTGTGATAACTTACCTTGATGCTGAGGCGTATTTTGCCAATGCTGTCGATCGAGATAATCAAACTTGGCATCTGTATCGACGATCTCCCGCTGTGATGTCAGTGTAAATAACGATCGCGGTTGGAGCGCAGCAACAGTAAATACACCCGCCAGATCGCGATCTCCATAAATATACCAGCCCTGACTCCCGGCTGGAGATCGCTCCAAATCTCGAATCGAACTCGGCAATAACCCCGACTGTTTAGCTGGCATCTGAGGAATCCGAATCGTCTCGATTTGTCCCTGAAAGCCGCGAGTATTTAGATCGTAATGTCGGACACTAAAATACTCATTCAGACAGGATTTAGCATTTGGACAAGTAGTTTTATGACTATGATCCGCACCCAGAATTTTGACTAATCCGGTTAAAGTACCCGTAATCTGAGTCGGTTCGCGATCGATCGTCAAAATCGCACTCTGAGATCCAGTTTCAGGATCGACATTTACCCCAGTCAATCTTACCAATATATCGTCTACAAGTCTGGCACCTGCTAGCGACTGGAGCGCACCCACCGCCGATCTCCCATTCAGCCGTTGGGGATGAATATTACCCTTGCGCTGACTGGCAATCGTCTCGGCTGTAAACCGAACATCTGTAGTCACCTGGCGAACATCTGCCTGAAGATCGGATTGAGGCTGCCATGTCAGGCGCACCTTTTTACCAATTAGCGATCGATTTAGCTCCGGTGCATGTTTAATTTCCACCCACACCCAGTCAGTCAAAGTCGATTTGGCGATCTCCTCCTGGCTGGGGAGTATCAGTCTGCCAATCCACTCACCATTTGAACGATAATTGGCGCTCTGAGTGTTGTTGAGACTCGACCGATCTAAATCATCATTTGCTGCCGAAACCACCAGCGGTATAGCCGAAATCATGGGTTTCAGATCTGCCAATGTCGCAGCAGGAGACAACCATGCCCAGTACATCCCGATCGCCCACAACACCGCCACCCACCAAGATCTAAGCTTCATCACTGGCGAATTTAATTTGCGAATTTGTCTCTTACCAACCTGGTAAATCTTGCGGAACAGAAAGTGCGATCGAGACATCCCCTACTTTAACTCAACCTCGCCGTACATTCGAGGATCAGGCGTTGATTTTCGATCGCGTGGGGCTGGATATCTAGCGCCAAGCGGAACGCCCTAATCGCAGCGGAATAATTGCCCAGAGCGGCATGACACAGCCCCAATCCGTGCAGCGCGCCGAAATGGACGGGATTGAGTTCGATCGCTTTTTCACAATCGGCGATCGCGCGTTCGTAGTTTTGATTCATAAATTTCAGTACCGCTCGTCGATTCCACGCTTCAGCAAAATCTGGCAAAGCATCGACTAGATCGTCTAAAATCAAAGTAGCACCGACAACATTACCTTTAGATAGCAATCGTTCGCTTTCTTCGATCTGTTCGAGAGGAATCTTGCCTTTTTGCCAGAACCAGATGCTCCAGAGTTGACGAGTAGCGCGTTCTCGAATATTTAGATCGCTATTTTTTAGATCCAATAATAATTTATCAACTAAATTTTGATTCATAGCGGTTACTAACAAATTATTCAATTCGTAACAAAGAGCTTGGTGCAGTTAAAGGTCTTGAAATAGTCTAACTCTCTACTATTATTTCAGACCAGAAGGTGCCAATTGTTACCTGTTAATATTCTTTTAGTATAATAGACCTAAGTACCGATAGACAACATCTGGCACCAACTAATTTTTGAAGATTATTTATCCTCATATATGGCTACTTATCCAGGTATTTCCAGCGAAGCTTTCAAGCATCCACTCGATCTTCAGGCAGAACAAGCTCTCCGTAGCGTTCCCGGTTTTAATTTAGTAGCGAGTAAATTTGTAGAGTTTCTCTACGAGCGACCGCAACTGGTGTACCTGATGGGCAATAGCATCCAAGCTGGCCCCAGGCAATATGCGACTATTTATGGGATGTTTCGGGAATGCGTTCGCGATCTCGATATTTATCCCGAACCGATCTTATTTGTCAGCCAAAATCCCCAAGTTAATAGTTATGCAATGGGGCAAGAAAATCCCTACATTGTCATTAATACAGGCTTGCTGGATTTACTCGAAGAAAATGAAATTAAAACTGTTCTAGCTCACGAATTAGGACATATTAAATGTGGACATACCATCCTCATTCAAATGGCTATGTGGGTGATGAATGCGGCTTCAGTTATTGGTGAGATGACTTTTGGACTGGGAAATATCATTAGCAATGGATTAATCGTAGCCTTTTACGAGTGGCGACGCAAGGCTGAACTATCATCAGATCGAGCAGCCTTGCTAGTGATGGACGATCCTCGGGTGGTGATGACGACAATGATGAAACTTGCTGGTGGGAGTAGCAAATTTAGCGATGAATGCAGTCTCGAAGAATTCATCAAGCAATCGGAAAGTTATCGAAACTTAGATGAAGACGGACTGAATCAAATCTATAAAGCGCTAATGTATGTAGGCGTAAATGGAATGCTCAGCCATCCTTTTCCCGTCGAACGCCTTCACTATCTCCAAGAGTGGACGAATTCTAGTGAATATCGCGATATCCGGCGCGGCGAATATCAACGCGTGACGATCGATACCGTCAATACCGAACCAACTGCCAGCGAAACCGCCCGATTGCAGCGCAAAATTGATGAACTGCAACGGGAGATCGACAGGCGGAGATCGGAAGGTCGTTAAATTAATTAATAATTAATAATTAATAATTGAATTATTAGGTTGGGGATTGAAACCCCTGTTTTTAGTTGATTGTCGTGAGATGGGTGTCACGCTGCTCTGCTCGATCTTGGATGCGATCGAGGTGAAGAGAATTTAGGTGTATTGCTTCTGAATCAGAAGCTACACCTAATTTTGTATAAGGATACAGTGTCATCGTTCCTAGCGATGTTGTCACATCAGGATTTGTAGATACAATATCCTATGACAAGAGTAAAAATGTCTAATTAATTTTGGATCGGTACTTAGGAAATAAATGAAGCAGTATTCTCCACTCACGATCGTTTCATACATAATGGGGCCGCTGCTGATTATCATTAGTCACTTCGGATCGCTGCTAGTACTCAGTACTGGCTTATCATGGGGATCTGGATTCTGGATTGGATTTTTGTATCTCACCAGGATGCTCGCAACCACGAGTATTTATCATCGACTGCTCACCCACAAAAGCTATCAAGCTCCAGCGATCGTCCTGTGGATCGGTAGTATTATCGCATCCTCCGCCGGACACATGGGGCCGAGTTGGTGGAAAGCGCACCATCTGACTCATCATCAACATGCCGATGGCGATCTCGATCCGCACTCGCCACATACACCCGCACAGGGAGTGGGTGGCTTTTATTGGTCGCAGGCGGGTTGGCTGTTGTCCTCCCGCTTTTTTCCGGCTAAATTGCCGAGCGATGTCGAAAAGGATCTCGTCCTCAAGATAATCGATCGATTGCACTTTGTCCCGGTGGTGGCACTGGCGGCAATTTCTTATTGGCTGGGTGGATTGGAATATTTGGGCGCATTCTTCCTCAGTACCACGTTGCTATTTCATGGTGTCCAAACAGTGAACTCGCTGAGTCATCTATTTGGCGAGCAGCCATTTAATACCAACGATCTCAGCCGTAACAATGGATTTGTGGCATTGCTGAGTTTGGGTGAAGGTTGGCACAATCTCCACCATGCCTTTCCGTCATCTAGTCGGCATGGGATTACGATTCGCGGCGGAACAGCGATTTACCTAATCGATCCAACCTTTAGCTTTATCAAAGTGCTGGAGTTCTGCTCCCTAGCTTCAAAACTCAAAGTCCCCAGTACTAAAGAGCTACTGGCGCGTGCTAAAAACCGTAAATTACCACAAATCGACATCCCCGCGAGCGTCGAAACATCTGTAAATTCTTAACCTCAGCGGTTAGAAACCACTACTCAGAATGCAAAGTTCGCCTGTGCGGTCTAAGATTCTAGTCCGCGTAGCGAAAAGTGCGGTCTTGGGGTCTCCCCGTCTTGGCGTTTTT
>NZ_JANMZA010000652.1:0-12593 GCF_031382685.1 Chamaesiphon sp. OTE_8_metabat_110
TCGCCCCCGCCGCCACTCGATCGAACGTAGCGAGTAAACTTTTAACAGCTAATTCCCGCCCATACAACCGTTCGGGAATTAGCTGTCAAAAGTTTACTCGATACGTTCGATCGAGTGGCGGCGGGGGCGAGCGACTTGGTATTGGTTGCAGGCTGTTCGGGGATTGGTAAAACGGCGCTGATTAATGAAGTTCACAAACCAATTACGCGTCAGCACGGCTATTTTATCAAAGGTAAATTCGACCAATTCAATCGAAATCTGCCGCTGTGGGGCTTCGTGCAAGCCCTGCGGGATTTAATCGCGCAGTTGACGAGCGAAGGTGAAGATCGCGTAGCCGCATGGAAAGGTCAGATTTTGGCAGCGGTGGGGCATAACGGACAGGTGTTAATCGCCGCAATTCCCGAGCTGGAGCAGATTATCGGCGCTCAGCCGCCTGCTGTCGAGTTAGCGCCAGCGGAGGCACAGCAGCGATTTAATGGCTTGTTTCAAAAGTTAATTGCGGTATTTACCACTCGCGAACACCCCCTGACGATCTTTTTGGATGACTTGCAGTGGGCGGATGCGGCTTCTTTGGAGTCGATCGAGCTATTGATGGCAGGTAGGGGCTATTTACTGATTTTGGGGGCGTATCGGGACAATGAAGTGGCATCGAGGCACTTATTGATGTTGACGATCGAGCGATTGCAGCAAGCCGATCGAGCGATCGGCACGATTAGTCTAGCACCGTTGACCTTCGATGATACGGCGCGATTGGTCGCAGATACGTTACGGTGTCCACGCTCCCGAACCCAACCCCTAACCGAACTCATCTTCCTCAAAACCGAAGGGAATCCGTTTTTTACCACCCAGTTTCTCAAGGCTTTATATGACGCGGGTGAGATCTGGTTTAATGCCCAGGGCAATTGGGAATGTGACATCGCCAGCATCCAAACTTTGGCACTGAGCGATGATATTGTCGAATTTATGGCAGCCCAGCTCCAAAAATTGCCGCCGCCAACCCAACAGCTCCTCAAATTAGCCGCCTGTATCGGCAATAGTTTCGACCTTCAGACCCTGGAAATCGTTGCCGAACAGTCGCGATCGAGTGTGGAAACTCTACTGTGGCAAGCATTAGAGGCTGGTTTGATTTTGCCTAGCGGCAAAATATACAAATTCGACCAGGATTTACAGGATTTGGAGGATTTACAGGATTATGTTGCTGGTGGGAGTCATGCTCCCGACGACTCGCCCAGTCTCCCAGTCGCCCATTCGCCCATTCGCCCAGTCTCCCCCACTCCCCCACTCCCCCACTCCCAACCCTCTACCCTCTACCGCTTCCTGCACGATCGCGTCCAGCAGGCGGCATATTCCTTAATTTCCGAGCAGCAACAACAAACGCACTTACAAATCGGACGGTTGTTACTCGCCAATACTCGATCGCAACCGCCGCTCGCAAATTTGTTTGAGATCGTCAGTCATTGGAATAAGGCGAAGGCATTGGTGCAGGAGCCAGCCGAACGTGCGCTGCTGGCACAGCTCAATCTCCAAGCGGCGCGGCAAGCCAGAGCTGCCAATGCTTATGGTGCAGCCTTTAGGTATGCACGGATCGGCACGGAGATCCTGGGCGAGTCGGGATGGACGCAGCAATATCCGCTGACGCTAGCACTCTATGAAACACTCGCCGATGCGGCTTTCCTCAGTGGTGACTTTGAATCGGTACCTGGATTGGTGCAAATTGTCTTAGAGCGCGCGCGGACGCCGCTCGATCGCGCTAAAAGCTATGAGACGATGATTCGGTATCATGGGATTAAAAAGCAATATCAACAGGCGATTGCTAGTGGGCTAGCAATCCTGCAACAATTAGGGACTAAAATATCTCCAAAACCCGATCGCTTAACGCTGCTGCGAGAATTAGTTAAAACAAAAATTGCCCTGATGGGTAAATCAAACGAGCGATTGTTAGCTTTACCAGAGATTGTCGATCCAAAAAAAATTGCCCGATTGAACATCTTGAATCTGTTACAGTTTTCAGCTTTTTTCTGTTCGCAGGAATTGATGGCGGTTGTGAGTTTTGTAGGTATTCGACTGACTTTGCGGGATGGTAATACCCCTTGGGTGGCGAGTTTTTATGCTACTTACTGCATTGTAATTTCTAGTTTGGGTGAATTAAAACAGGCTTATCGAATCGCGCAACTGGCAATTATGCTAGCCGATCGGTATGCTAATTTAGCAGTTACCGGACGAGTAAAAGTAATTGCGCCTTGGTATGCTCTACCTTGGCAAGAGCCGTTGCGCGGCACGATCCCGATGTTGGATGAGAGTGTGCGGCTGGCGATCGAGGGTGCCGATTTACAATATATCGGTATCAATGCGGGGGTCGCGATCGCCACGAGATTTTACGCTGGCATCCCGTTAGATGAAGTAGTCGATCGCCTAGAGGCAGCAGCAGCATTAATCGTCCGCTCGAAGGACGAAAATAGCCAGCAGTTTTTCGATCTGATGCGACAGACGATCGTTAATTTACATACACCATCAGATCGACCGACGGATATTTTTAAGGGGCAAGATGAGATCTCATTAGTATCTCAGTGGCAATCTAAAAATGAAGCCATCCTGTTATCGACGATGTATGGTTTCCAAACTTTGCTGGCTTATCATTTTGAAGATATTCCCAATGCTTTAATCTCTGCCGACGCTCAATTACCCTATGAGTACTCAGCCAAGGGCGGTTACTCGATCGCGCGAATTTGGCTATTTGATGCCCTGACGCGATTGGCAGCCTATTCCCACAGCGACAAACGAGTTCAGCAAAAATTACTCAAGCGCATCGATGCGGCTCACCGCGAGTTAGGCAAACGCGCTCGATCGATGCCCGGTAATTTTCAACACCAATACGATTTGGTAGCCGCCGAAAAATGTCGGGTGTTGGGCAATTTTAGTCGAGCGATCGAATTGTACGATCGAGCGATCGCGGGAGCTAAGGCAAATGAATACCCGCAAGAAGAAGCCTTAGCCAACGAACTGGCGGCTAAATTTTATCTAGCTTGGGGCAAAGCCAAAATTGCCGCAGTTTACATGCAGGCGGCTTATTATGGCTATGTCTTATGGGGAGCTAAAGCCAAAACCGCCGACCTCGAACGCCGCTATCCGCAGCTCTTAGCGCCGATTTTAGCTGCCCGTCAGGTCGAAGTTGATGCTCTGGCAACGCTAACTCAGATTACCAATTATGCCGCCGTCCCGCCCGAGCGGACGGATGCGACTGGTTTCGATCTGGCGATCGTCATTCAAGCCGCCCAAACCCTAGCAAGCACGATCGAACTAACCGAACTCATCCGGCAACTAAGTGAAATCCTGCTCCAGAATTCTGGCGCTCAGACGTGTATTTTAGTCTTGCCAGATGACGATCCCGATCGCTGGCTGATTCGCTCCCAAAGTGTCATTGCCAAGGGTACCCAGGCGACGACGACCCAGCTATCGCAACCGTTAGCCGATGGGTTTGACTATCCCGCTAACTTAATTTACGCGATTAAAAATACCCAGCAAGCGGCGCTCTTGGACGCGCGGCAACCGTTGGCGATTCCCGACCTCTATTTACTCGAACATCAACCTGCGAGCGTCTTTTGTCTGCCGATCGTCAAACAAGAGCGCGTCTTAGGCGTGGTGTATTTAGAACACCGTCACCAGCCCGCCATTTTTACCCAGCAGCACCAGACCGTAATTACCTTTTTATGTCACCAAGCCGCGATCGCGCTAGATAATGCTCGGTTATACAAATCTCTCGTCCAACGTTCGGCGGCGATCGAAGCTTCCCTAGATGGCTTTGCAATCCTCGATCGCGATCGGTTTATTTATCTCAATCAGAGCCATGCCGATCTGTTTAGCTATACCGTCGCCGAACTACTCGGTCGCCATTGGCGCTGCTTGTATACTCCCGACCAGCTCCAACAGATTGAGAGCGTAGCCTTCCCCGCGATCGGTAAATGTGGTCGCTGGCGCGGTGAAGCGATCGCGCTCCGCAAAGACGGTAGCACTTTCAATCAAGAAGTCACCTTGTTTTCACTTGACAACGGTAAACTAATCTGCATCTGTCGAGATATTACCGATCGCCAGACGATGGAGATCGCCCTGCGTCAGTCCGAACGACGGTATCAAAAGTTAGCTGATAATATTCCGGGCATTATCTATCAGTTTCGGATCGCGCCGGATGGCAGTATGTCCTATCCTTACGTCAGTTCGGGCTGCTGGGAACTACTCCAACTTACTCCCGCCGAGGTGATGGCTGATGCTAACTGCGCGCTCGATACGATCCATCCCGAAGATCGCATTCAGTTGCGCGGAGTGATGGCTCAGTCCGCACGCCAGATGACGCCGATCGCCTGGGAAGGGCGGATGCTGCCGCGTGCTGGTGGCATTAAATGGATTAAGTATGCCGCGCGTCCGGAACTCCAACCGGATGGCGCGATCGTCTGGGATGGGGTGATGCTCGATATTACCGAACAGCAAGCTGCGTTACACGAACGCAAAATCGCCGAAGCCAAACTCTCGCAGACCAATCACCGCCTCGAATCAACCAACCAAGAACTCCAACGCGCCACCCGACTCAAGGACGAATTTCTCGCCACCATGAGTCACGAACTCCGCACTCCCCTCAATGCCATTCTGGGGATGTCGGAAGCTTTACAGGATGACGAAGTTTTCGGCACACTCAACCTTCAACAACTAGAGGCGATCGCGACAATCGAGCAAAGTGGCGAACATCTATTATCACTGATTAACGATATCCTCGATGTTGCCAAAATTTCCGCAGGTAAACTCGAACTCCATCTCGATCGCGTCTGTTTGACCGAACTGTGTAAATCTAGCTTACTTTTAGTCAAACCCCAAGCGATCGCCAAGCAGATTCAGATCGAAACCCAGTTAGCGGTTTCGCTAGATTGGATCGCTGTAGACGAACGCCGGATGCGGCAAGTGCTGATCAATTTACTCAATAATGCTGTCAAATTTACGCCTCCTGGCGGTCGGGTTAAATTGAGTGTCAGCATCGCAGCGGCGGATGGGGCTTGGTTGTGTTTTTCCGTCAGCGATACAGGAATTGGGATTAGGGATGCCGATCTCGCCAAGCTGTTTCAACCCTTCGTCCAAATCGATAGCAGCCTCAATCGCAAATACTCCGGCTCTGGCTTGGGGCTGGTGCTAGTCAAGCAAATTGTCGAATTACATGGCGGTACGGTGACGATCGCGAGCGAAGTTAACAAAGGCAGTTGCTTTAGCGTGATGCTACCCCCGGATTGCTGGCAGCTAGAGTCAACCCCCAGCCAGACGATCGCCGATCGAGATCCCCCCGCCCAGCCGCGTGTTGCGCCGACGATTTTACTAGCTGAAAGTAGTGAAGTCATTATCGATACTTTCGCCAACTATCTCACCGCCAAAGGCGATCGCGTCATCGTAGCTCGAACTGCCCCCGCCGCGATCGACCTAGCTCGCAGTCACGCTCCCGATCTCATTTTGGTCGATCTCCAACTTGCCAGCGCGGATGGGAGAGCGACCTTTGAGGCGCTGTGCCGCTTCCCCAGCCCCGTTATCGCCATGACGGCTGGTTTTAGCACTGAGGATCGCGCTCGCTGTTTGCAACTTGGCGCGGCGGCTTACCTCACCAAACCCATCAAACTGCTCGAATTGCACCAGCTCATTCAAGATTGTTTGTACTCAGATCTTGCCTCCACAGATTACTAGTGTTTTAGTGAATAGTGAATAGTGAATAGTGGTTAGAGGGTGCAAGATTGTCTACATTTAAATTGACCACAGATTAATCTTGAAGTATGCTTGGGTATACTAAATACATACCCGATCGATCGATTTAGTTTATACCGATCGGCTTCGATCTATCTTTGCCAGGAATAAGCGCGATCGAGCATGATTATCCTTGGCAGAATATAATTAAGCTTGAATACAGATCTGTAGTTAGATCCATCCCTATCGCTACTTGAGTTTATGCAGATGAATTTTCAAGATGAATACGATCTGGTAGAAGCAGCACCAATGAAAACGTTGGCACCATATGTAGACAGACTCGACAAGCTAGATCGGACGATTTTGGAGGCGCGAGTGAGTAAATCGATCGCCGCCGAAGCGATCGCCACCGAACAGGTGGCGGATCTGTATTTAGAATGTGGTAAGGACAAGGTTGCTGCCGTCTATTTGCAAGCAGCTTACGATCTGTATGTCACCGCTGGCGTGACGACCAAAATCGACTACCTCGAATATACTCATCCCCATTTATTCGCCGCCCAGCCAGCTCCCATCGCGGCAACTAGCTACTTTACCGATGAATTTATTGCCACCCTCAGCCATGAATTTCGGAACCCGCTCAATGGGATTTTGGGGATGTCTGAAGCCTTATTAGAAGAGGTCTTCGGGACGATGAACGAACGCCAACTCAATGCGGTGACGACGATCGATCGCAGTGGAGGCTACTTGCTGGCAATGATTAATAACATGGTGGATCTGTCGCAACTGCAAGCCGGGAAGCTAGCACTAGATCTTACCCAAGTCTCTGTCGCCGAGCTGTGCAACTCTAGCACGTCCTATGTCCAGCACCACGCCATTCAAAAACAAATCCAGCTCGACACCGAACTACCGCCGCAGACTGGTTATATCGCTGTCGATCTCCAGCGGATGCGGCAAGTCTTCATCGATCTGCTCGAACGGGCGATCGATGCGACTCCCGTAGGCGGTAAGGTTAAATTGGCAGTGAGGATCCAACCGCAGCAGCGCGAAACGGATCGATCGACAATCCAGTTTTCGGTCATTGATACTAGCAAAGAACTCTCTCCCACCCGCAACGATAACGAGCGCGTCTCCCAATTTGCCGCCGAGCTGAATACGCAAGGTCGCGGCTTTGGCTTGATGCTGGTACACCCGATCGTCGAATTGCATGGTGGGACGATCGAGTATCACAGTGCGATCCCCGGAAACGGTGCCGCCACCGGACGCGGTTCGATCGTCAATATCTGCTTACCCGATACCCACTCGCCAAGCGATCTGACGACACTCAGCGGGAGTCAAGCAGCGCCGCAACTCGCCACCTCCACGCAGACGTTCGCGCCAGATCTGCCAGAACTACCACTGATCCTCATCGTCGAAGATAACGAACTCAATATCAATACAATTGCTAGCTATCTAAGTGCCAAAGGCTATCGCCCGATCGTCGCTGGCGATGGTGCCGCCGCGATCGAACTCACCCAAAAGTTTCATCCCGACTTGATTTTAATGGATATTCAAATGCCCGGAATGGATGGACTCGCCGCGATCGCTTCCATTCGCCAACAGCCAGATCTCGCCAAAAGTCCGATCGTCGCGCTCACCGCCCTTGCCCTCGAAGGCGATCGTGCTAAATGTCTGGCTGCTGGAGCCAATGAATATCTCACCAAACCAGTCAAACTCAAACAGCTCAACGAGACGATCCAACATTTTTTAAGCCTTCCAGATATCGATACGATTTCTGGAGATTTATGGCAATAGGCTTTAGGTCTTAGGCTTTAGGATTTGGGGTTTAGGGAAAACAATATTAGTAAATATTTTGTTTTTACTTTTGCAGGAGATCTATTAAAAAATGGCTGACAATTTAGTTGATGCTCAGCGATCGCCCGAACCGATTTGCATCCTCGTCTGTCAAAATCGGACTTGTCGCAAACAAGGTGCAGCAGACGTTTTAGCCGCTTTTCGAGCGATCCAGCCCCCGACGATCGCCTATGAAGGTTGCGGCTGTTTGGGCAACTGTGGCAATGGGCCGATGGCATTAGTTCTACCAGCCAGAATATGGTATTATCACATTCGACCTCAAGATGTCTCCACAATTATTGCCGCTGCTACTGCTGAATCATCGAATTGTGAATAGTGTTTTAGTGGATAGTGTTTTAGTGGATAGTGGATAGTGGATAGTGAATAGTGAATCTCTATTACTTATTACTTATTACCTATTACCTATTACCTCTTACCTCTTACCTATTACCTCTTACCTAACTAATGAATACTATCCTGCATATTACCTCTCGCGATCGCTGGGAGACCGCCAAAAATACCGGGACTTATCGCAGCGATTCATTATTAACTGAAGGTTTTATTCACTGTTCTACATTAGCCCAAGTTATCGGATCTGCCAATCGCTTTTTCCAGCAGCAAATAGACCTAGTTATTTTGATGATTGATGTCGATCGAGTCACTTCGGAAATCAAGTACGAAGGTGCAGATCCTCAGAATTTATTTCCACATATCTACGGCACTCTCAATATCGATGCCGTCACCCAATCGATCGATATTGAAACTGATTCAGATGGTTTATTTGTGATGCCAAAGGAGTTAATAAGTTAATTGAGAATTGATTTAGTTAGTAGGGTGGGCAGTGCCCACCAGCTATGTTTCAGGCAGAATATATTTTATAAAAATTGCATCTATACTACTTCCCTGATTATTTTAGCTGCTAGAATTAGCTATGAGTTATGTGGTGGGCAGTTCCCACCCTACCAAAACCCAAATCCTAAAGCCTAATCCCTCAAGCCTAAAGCCTAATGAAAATTGCTACTTGGAACGTCAACTCGATTCGGACACGGCTAGATATTGTCACAAATTGGTTGCAACAAAATCCAGTCGATGTCCTCTGCATCCAAGAAAGTAAAGCCACTGACGAACAATTTCCGATCGCCGCGCTCGAAGCTTGTGGTTATCATGTCTATATCTCTGGCCAAAAATCATACAATGGGGTAGCCATATTTAGCAAACAGCCACTAACTAATGTTAGCAAAGGTTTTGGTGGCATCTTAGCAGCCGAATTAGTCGGCGATTTAGACGAACAAAAGCGGGTAATTACTGGCACTCTCGATGGCGTCCAGATCGTGAATCTCTACGTCCCGAATGGAAATACATTAGGCAGCGATAAATACGCTTACAAGCTGCGGTGGTTGGAATTATTAGGTACATATCTAAACACCCTCATTACATCCGGTCAGCAGTCAATTTGCGTCTGTGGCGACTTTAATATTGCCCTCGAAGATATCGATATCCATAGCAAAACGGTATCTTTAGATCGCGTCATGGCAACTCCCACCGAACGCGAACTACTCCGTAACTCTGTGCTCGATTTAGGCTTCCAAGACAGTTTTAGGAAATTCACCACCACAGGCGGACATTTTAGCTGGTGGGATTATCGTCAACAGGGATTCGAGCGCAATCGCGGCTGGCGGATCGATCATCTTTATCTCACACCAGATTTATTCGATCGAGCCACTAATTGCACGATCGATATCGAGCCACGAAAGTTAGTCCAACCCAGCGATCACGCACCTGTAATTGTGGAGCTTTCCACATGCGATCCACATAATTGAATATCAAGAATAATTAATTATTTTTCCAAAGTCTGGGATCTAACTCAAATGGTTGCGAAGATCCTAAACTTAACTTAGCAAAATCGGGGTGGGCTGGATTGATTAGATAGTTGTACTCTATTGGAATAACTACCGAAGGCACTGCTAAAATCGCCGTTGACCCCGCTTGAAACCATCGATCGCCCGTATTCGCCAAAACAACAGGTGCAGGAATATGACGCCAATCTATCGGTAACTGAGCCACTTCTAAATAGTCGATCTTTACCTCTGGTGGCACATCGACTCGAATACCAGCCAACATCGCCGCAACATCTTCAACTTCCATGTGGACAAAGACTTCTAACGCTGCTAATGAGAGCGTTCCCGAAGTATAGACCATCCCCTGTCCGCGAGAATTCCAGCGTCCGCCGACTCGTCTTGCACCTTCACCACTAAAAGCTGTATCTGCATACTTACGCTTAGAAATTCGCCACAGACTCAAACTCAACTGTACACTCCATACTCAATTCGATCGAGTAATTCCGATACCTGCTCTGTCCCGGCATCTGTATCGAGTAGCTCGACAGGAGCATGACCATTTAACGCTCGATTGGGTCGTTTCAGCCAGCTAGTCGCCGTATCAGCACTTTCAAATACATCCTGCGCTTGAGCTGCAACCCTCGCCATTCGGTACAATCGGTCCGACCAAGTGGCGTTTAAAGGCTTGTCTTCTTTTTGAAGTCTGACGATCGTGCGTACTGAAGTTCCTACCACCTTGGACAGATCGGCATCTGAAAGTTGGTAGTAACTAGCAACTCGCTTAAAAGACTCGATCGAGAATCCGCGCCTTACTACTTCAATATCTGCATTCGCTGAAGCTAAATTTGTCGAACCCGGAATTCCCAGGATAGCCAGTAATTGTGTTGATGAAGTCATGATTTACCTCGATCTAGGCATCTGTCTCAATTTTAACGCTAAATGCTCGATCCGCAACCTCATCAGTCCGATGGCGATCGCGTAACCATGCAATTTTGGTCGATCTTTAGCATCAACGTGGGTCGGCTGGTAAATCTGGGCAACGTAACTCCAAAAGTGAAGTAAAAAGAAAAAGCTTGCCCGATCTTCCATCAGCATTCCCTCATTATTTTTGAACTAAATACCCTTGTGGAACTATATCTTGATAAATATAGATATCGGTTGGTGTCGATCGATCGGTATCGGCATCATAAATTTCTCGCTGAGTTATTCTAAAATTTTGCGCCCCTTTCGTTCTGGGTTTTAATTGCTCCCGTTCTACAAAACTAGCACTGTAATGGGATCTAAATAATGCAGTCAGTCCGGCTAGATTGAACTGTAGGGTGGCTTTATTAGCGGTATCGAAAAAGAGGTAAAGAACCCACATCCCATCTTTTGCTTGCCGCCACAGCCAGCAATCTGCAACGCGATTCTCCACGGGAGAGGCTACGCCAACGAATCAAGAGCATCGAGCTTATCTACAACAACACTAAAACCAACAACTTTGTGTTCGTGTACTTTTAGGGCTTTGCGATCGGGCAGACTTAAATTGTTGTTGGGAATATAAACGTTACTATCGTCAATCTCCAATTTTTGAAGTTGGTACTTTACTGCCCGAATAAATGGTTCTGGCTCTTGAAAACCTTTAATTACCACTAACCGAGCCTTCAACGTTGGGGCTGGAGAGATCGGGTGAATATCTGGCGGCTGGAACACGAGTGAATATCGATCGATTTTGAGTAATTTGTGAACTAGTTGCAGAAATAGAGGTACATACTCTTGTAACGTTCTAATTCTTAGTTGCAAATTTTCATTGAGGACAATTTCTCGATGACCATTAGGTTTACCGCCGATTGTCGCCATGCTCCAGTTAGTTGTTATTTTATGAACTGCTGAATAGGTTAAGTTCAAAATTTCCCGTCCCGTACAACCAACTCCATGTAATTGCTCTCTAGCCCGATCGGAGGTCGCTTGGAGGTAACGCGAACGTCGAAAATAAGTACTAATTAGGCACACTGCTTGGAGAAAATCACCACCTTTGACATCCTTGAGTAGCGGCTGCTGTTGAAAGCGACGTTCTCTTTCTGCCCTGTCGATACAGTAAATGCAACTGAACCATCTGAACTGTGACTAGATCGGGTGGGAAATTTAATAATTCACCAGATAGCCCAGATCAACATTTTATAATATTAGGTAGATCCGATAAGTTCTCCCACTCTCGACCTTTTTCCAAGCGATCGATATAAGTTATTTCACAATATTTTATAACTGGCTCATCAATATGTGGATGAGAGAGTGTTGCTGCTGCGATCGTGACCAAAAGCTTTGGGATGGCGTTTTTTCACATTCTAAGTTTCGTTGTTGATATTTCTTCAATGTAAGCTATTTTGCTAATTGGGATAAGATTGTGGGACATTGCATCCATCTCCCACCATGCCTGCTACCCCCGAAATAGGGCAGATCGTTAACGTCCGCGCCCGTCAGTATTTAGTCGAAGCCGTTACTCTGCCGATTCATCCTCAAGGGGATACATTGGTGTCACTGGCTTGCTTGAATGATGATGCTCAGGGGCAAGTGATAGAAGTCTTTTGGGCGCGGGAGATCGATGCGGAGATTTTGGGAAATTCGACTTGGGAGCAGGTTGCTCAACAGGGATTCGTTCGCGTAGCGTCTCCTCGGAGAATCGACCCCACTACTTCTCGGCTTATCTCCATACCCTGCGCTGGAATTGCGTTACTTCTACCAATCCCAAGTTGTTTCAGGCTCCTTATCGGGCGGGGATTGAAGTTAAGGCGTATCAGTTGGAGCCATTGCGGAAGGCTTTGTTGATGCCTCGTGTCTCGCTGTTTATTGCTGATGATGTGGGCTTGGGGAAAACGATTCTCCAGGGGGAGAGGCTTCGCCAACGAGGCGGGGCTAATCTTGCGGGAAATGATTATGCGCCAGAAGATTCGGCGGGTGGTAATTGCTTGTCCGCCTTCGGTGGTACGGCAATGGCAAGAGGAGATGGAGAGCAGATTTGGGCTGCTATTTCAGGTATGCGTTGGCGTAGCCTCTCGGAACGAGACTCGATTCTCAACTCACCAAAACTATGCGGGAGTTAGCCCTGCGTTTTGAACATAAGTTATTTCTCTCGGCGACTCCCCATAATGGGCACTCTAACAGCTTCACAGCCTTGTTAGAGATACTCGATCCGCAACGGTTCTGTCGTGGGGTATTCGAGCCAGAGAAGCATCAAAA
>NZ_JANMZA010000214.1:0-2820 GCF_031382685.1 Chamaesiphon sp. OTE_8_metabat_110
TTTTACACTCTATGAAAAACTCACCTGATGCCGAACTGGTGCATAATTTGCGGCTCGGTCAGCATCAAGCTCTAACTGTTCTGTACGATCGATATGCTGGGTTGGTGTATAGCATCGCTCACCAAATTTTGCAAAATGCTCAGGAAGCAGAAGATCTCACCCAAGATATTTTTTTAACATTTTGGCAAAATAATAGTTTTAACCCAGATCGCGGCTCTGTAAGTAGTTTTTTAGGACTACTGACGAGATCGAGAGCGATCGACAAAATTCGGAAGCGGACTACTGCTACTAGTTTTTTGTCTCGGTGGCAGAAAACTATTACTGAGGAATCTACAGCTCCCTCACCATTAGAACGCGCGACAACGGCTGAAATTCAAACTAGTGTCCATCAAGCGATGCAAGCATTACCAGAATTACAGCGTCAAATCCTCAATCTGAATTATTATCAGGGTTTGAGTCACAATCAAATCGCTGAGTCTTTGAATCTCACGCCTGGAGTTGTCAAAAGTCGTCTCCGACAGGCTCTGGTGCAACTCAAGGCAAGTTTGGCTGGCGTGGACATATTAGAAATAGATTAACCATGATAAATTCCACCCTTTCTGACGAAACAAAAGAGCTAGCGGCTGGGTATGTGCTAGATGAATTAAAGCCATCTGAAATAGAATTGGTCGAGCGCATGATGTTAGAAAATCCTGCTCTGCGCCAAGAAGTGCGAGAACTACAGATGGTCTTGGGCGGTCTTGCCCTAGATGTGCCTCAACTACAGCCACCAGCCCATTTGCGCGATCGAGTCCTGCAATCCTCGGAGATCGATCGTCAAGTGGTAGCAGTGCCAAAAAAACGGAACTGGAGTAAGATCGTCGCTATTTTTGCCCTCATTTCAGCAGCAGCATTATCACTCGATAATTTCCGACTGCGACAAGACCTCAGTTTTGCCAGACAACAAACTCCCGAACGGCTTGCTAACTTGTTACAACGCCCGAATAGTAAACTAGTCTCTTTAACAGCACAAACTACTGGAGCGTCTGGCGGTACAGTGCTATTTACACCCGGAAAGTGGCAAGAAGTAGTGGTGTCAGTTAAAAATTTACCACCCTTACCAGTAGATCGGGTATATCGGTTGTGGTTGAGCCTAAATAATCAGCAGGTTATCTACTGTGGTGAATTTCGTACCGATGGACAAGGAAATGCTTCTCAGTCGATTAATCCACCCCAAGTACCGCCTCTTGGCACAAAAGCTACTGGTTTATTTGTCACAGTCGATCGCGCAGATGCACCATTAGCACCCACTGGAACTCGCATTATAGCTGGGGAAATCTAAGCTATTTGGGGATAGCGCGTTGTTACATATCGTGCATTAAACCTAGCTATTGCCTGACACAATCGCAGCGTCAATCAAAATTTAGCCTGTACTTTTGTCAAAGGTTGATTGTTTTGAATCTTCAGCCGCATTCATGTTCGATCGTCCGATCGTTAAATTTGAAATTCTTCACTTTCTAGCATTTCTATCCCAAACACTTCACCAAATACGTGGATAATTTGCTGGCGTACTAAATAAGGATTGATGTTTGGGATAAATTCAGCCATACTGCCCACAGATCGATCGGCAATGCCACATGGTACGATCTGCTCGAAGCCGCTCAGATCTGGGCAGACATTTAGGGCAAAACCGTGCATGGTAATCCATCTACTAACCTTAATCCCAATCGCCGCAATTTTGCGGTCTTCTACCCAGACCCCAGTTAACCCCTCAATTCTTTCCCCAGCAAGATTATGTAAAGCTAAAACTCTAATGATAACTTCTTCTAGTTGTCTTAAATACCAGTGTAAATCTTGTTGGTAATAGCGTAAATTGAGAATGGGATAGGCAATAATTTGACCCGGACAGTGATATGTAACTTCGCCACCGCGCTCGACGCGATATAGTTCGTACTCAGTCTGGAGATGGTCGAACTTTAAGTATTCTAAACTAGCGTCAGTGCCGAGCGTGTATACGGGTGGATGTTCGAGAATGACTAGAGCATCAGCACGATCTGGGTCGATCGTGCGTTCTTTTTGGAGCGATTTTTGCCAAATCCACGCCGTTTGATAGTCGATCGTCCCACAGTTATATAGCGAACATTTGCGTTTACTTCCAGCTAGTTTTTCAGGGTAAGTTAGCATTATTTTGCGAGATTTTAAGATTGATGAGAGACAGAATAAACACAATCAGAAATAAGATTAAGCCGATCGTGCAAGCATAGCTCAGATCGGGATTATTAGACCCAAAACCTTGTTGATACAGGTAATAAACTACCGTTTTAGAACTGTTGCGCGGGCCACCTTGAGTCATCACATAGACTTCTTCAAAGATTTTGGTGGCCGCGATCGCGGAAATAACCGCAACCAGCAACAGATAAGGACGCATCAGGGGAATAGTAATATCCCAATGCTTAGTATAACGATCCGATCCGTCGATCGCTGCCGCTTCGTATAAATCCGCTGGAATCGATTGCAATCCCGCCAAATAAATCGTCATGTAGTAACCCAATCCCTTCCAAATTGTGACCAGCATGACGCTAAATAATGCCAACCCAGGACTAGTCAGCCACGGAATCGCCGGAATACCGACGACCTGTAAGAGCTGATTGAGCAGTCCATTTTCAGCATAGATAAATTTCCAAGCAATCCCCGCAACCACCATCGAAATAATCACTGGGACATAGTAAGCCGCCCGAAAAAAGCTCATCCCTTTGAGCTTTTGATTGACTAAAATTGCCAGTAGCAGCGGGGCAAATACTAAAATTGGCACCACGCCACACAGATAGAGCACTGTATTCC
>NZ_JANMZA010000056.1:0-5120 GCF_031382685.1 Chamaesiphon sp. OTE_8_metabat_110
CAGATCGCCTCTTTGCGAGTTCTGTGGTCTTCTACCCGCAGTACAACAGCAGCATAGCAGCATCGATCGGCACAGTTCACAGACCGCTCGGCGATGGATCGAGATTGAAATTAGTTACTACAACTCTGTAACCGTTACCCTCAATAGCCACTAGTTTCTAGTCCTTGCTACATGTATGGGTCGTCCCCTCATTCCCCAAATTACCGATATCGCTACCCCAATCGCCACAGAACTGGGACTTGAAGTAGTTGCGATCGTTTTTCATACCCACGAACGCCCACCAGCGCTCCGCATCGATATCCGCAACCCCAATGCAGATACGGGATTGCAAGATTGCGAACGCATGAGTCGCGCTCTCGAAGCCGCTTTAGATACTACAGAAGTTATTCCTTTTGCTTACTCGCTAGAAGTTTCTAGTCCGGGTACGAGTAGGGAGCTGACTACCGATCGCGAGTTTAATGCTTTTGGGGGCTTTGCAGTCCAAGTCACTACTCATCAGCCGATCGATAACAAAACAGAGTGGCAAGGACAGCTAATTCGGCGCGATGAGACAACTATCTATCTGAGTCAAAAGGGACGCACGATTCAAATTCCCAGGGAATTGGTTAGTAAGGTTTATTTAGATGATAACTGCTAGCAAGTCATCAATTATTTAACATCTTAATAGATAATGTTTTTATTGAATATTATCAATCGCAACTACAAACCTTATTTAAACTAAAATATATGCCAAAATCTAATAAACAATCAAAAAAAAGTAACGTTGGTCTACCTCAATTGCGAAGTATGATTGAGGAAATCAGTAAGGATCGCAACTTACCTAGTTCGGCTGTCCAGACAGCTCTGCGCGAAGCACTATTAAAAGGTTATGAACGCTATCGGCGATCGCAGCATTTAGATCGAATGGAGTTTGAAGAAGATCACTTTGATAACTTCGATGTGTTCTTGGATCTAGATGAAGAGGCTTTTCAAGTAGTCGCCACTAAAACGATCGTCGAAGAAGTCAACGATGAAGATAAGGAAATCTCGATCGATGATATTAAAAATAGTTTACAACAAGAATCACTAGAAGAAGTTAGTGAGGAAAGACTCAAAGAACTGATTGGTGATTCGGTCGTTCTGGATGTCACCCCAGAGCGCGAAGACTTCGGGCGGATGGCGGCGATTCAAGCCAAACAAGTGCTTGCCCAAAAATTGCGCGACCAACAGCGTAAAATCATCCAAGAAGAATTCGAGCAATTTGAAGGTACTGCGCTGATGGGCAAGGTACTCCGCTTTGAACGTCAGTCGGTAATCTTGTCTGTCAATAGTAGTTTTGGACAGCCAGATGTCGAAGCCGAACTGCCCCAAAAAGAGCAACTCCCCAACGATAACTATCGAATCGGGCGTAGTTTCAAAGTCTTCCTCAAAAAAGTTCGCGAAGGCTCCCAGCGCGGCCCCCAACTGCTAGTTTCGCGCGGTGCTGCGGGATTAGTCGTGGAGCTATTCGCCAATGAAGTCCCCGAAATCGAAGAAGAACTCGTCAGAATCGTCGCTGTAGCGCGTGAAGCTAGTCCCCCATCGCGGCATGTCGGCCCCCGTACCAAGATTGCGGTAGATACCTTAGAAGGCGATGTAGACCCCGTAGGAGCTTGTATCGGTGCCCGAGGTTCGCGGATTCAGGTCGTGGTAAATGAATTGCAAGGCGAGAAAATTGATGTCATTCGCTGGTCGCCCGATCCTTCGACATATATCTCTAATGCCCTCAGTCCCGCTCGGATTGAGGAAGTACGGCTGGTCAATTCTGAGGGTCGGCAAGCACACGTCCTCGTACCCGAAGATCAGTTGAGTCTGGCAATCGGCAAGGAAGGGCAAAATGTCCGACTCGCAGCGCGACTGACTGGCTGGAAAATTGATATCAAAGATGCCAAACGGTACGATCCTGTGGCAGCTATGGCGGAGGTCGAATCTCAACGCCAAGCAGATTCAGAATACCAATCTCGCTATCAACCCGATTATCAAGATGCTGACTATGCGGAAGATAATTATTAATTAATAATTATTAATTGATAATTATAAAAAGTAGGGTGGGCACTGCCCACCATCTACAATTAATTAAGCAATACTCAATCTGTCGATCCTCAAATGAGTAGCGAGAAGAAAGTGGTTAAAATCGCAGATCGAAAAGATTATCGACGCTGTATAAGTTGTCGCAAGTTTGCGCCTAAAAGTGAATTTTGGCGAGTGGTAAAGTGTCATCCATCCAAACAAGTTGCGATCGATCTGGGCACGATTTTGATGCAGGGACGCTCAGCGTATCTGTGCCCGACAGCGGAATGTCTGCAACTAGCTCAAAAAAAGAATCGCTTGAGTAGATCTCTCAAAGCAGCAGTCGCTGAAGATATCTATCACCAGTTAGGATTGCTTAAATTAATTGATAAATGATAATTGGGATTTTAGGATAGAGATTAAAACCCCTAATTTTTGTTAAATCCGCACAGATTTAACTATCTAAAATCTCGATCGTCTTTAAATCAAGCCAGAGAACCTTAATTTAAAACCGTTTTCAGCGTATGCAATAAATCTTCAGTACTAAAAGGTTTGGCAAGGAAAGCCTTAACTGTCTCGCCATGATGATGAGCGGAAATTTCATCAGCGGATAAGCCACTCATGACGATCGCACGGACACTGGGATCGATCGAGCGAAACTGGCGGAGGGTATCAGTAGGATTGCCACCAGGCATCATATAATCGAGTAAAATCGCCTGAATCTCGCCATGATGTCGAGCATATAACTCGATCGCTTGTTGACTGTTACTAGCAGAAATCGTTCGATACTCATAAGATTCGATCGTCGTACCGAGAACTTCGCGAATTGAAGGTTCATCATCGACGATCAAAATCAGTTCGCCTTTGCCAGCTAGCTGCGGTAAATGCCCTGAATGTGCATGTGTGGCAATACTGGAGTGAGGCTTGCTACTATCGGGAGTCAGCGCTGGTAAATACAAGCGAAATTGCGTACCGCCATTAACTTGACTGGCAACATCAATAAATCCCTGATGATTATCGACGATCGTCCGGACGATCGATAGTCCTAAGCCAGTCCCTTTCCCAATTTCTTTCGTGGTAAAAAACGGCTCGAAAATTAGATCCCTGACACTCGGCTCGATCCCTACGCCAGTATCTGCGACTGTAATCGCCACATACGCTCTCCCCAGCGCATTGAGCGGCAGCTTGGGATAGGTATCGCTCAGAATGATATTCTCCGCCATAATTGTCAATTCGCCCCCATCAGGCATTGCGTCGCGGGCATTGACACAAAGATTTAGCAATACTTGATGAAGCTGATTGACATCTGCCGATAATGCCCACAACTGACTATTTTCAATGCGGAGGCTCACATCGATCGATTTGGGGAAGGTTTGTCTGGCGATTTGCATCGCTTCTGCCAGCAGATGCTGCGGTTGCACGATCGTATGTTCGCCATCACTACCTCTGGCAAAAGTCAGAATTTGAGCGACTAATTCCCGCCCGCGCTTAGAATTTTCGGCGAGGGTACAGAGTAATTTTTGGGTACGCTCGTCTAAATTTTTCAATCTCAGGGGTAGTAATTCCGTAATCGCCACGATCGGCGTTAGAATATTGTTGAGATCGTGGGCGATACCACTGGCAAGCGCACCGAGGTTTTCCAATCGCTGTGCGTGGAGAAATTGCCGTTCTAAGAGTTTGTGCTGGGTGATGTCAGTATCGATCGTCAAAATCGAGTGAGGCATCCCGGTAGTAGCGACGATTAAGTACCAATGGCTAGCTGCTACAACGCTTTTGCCTTCGCGGGTTAACAATTGAAGTTCGCCACTCCATTCTCCCCGATCGAGTGTCTGGGCGATCGCCGTTTGATAGTGTGGATCGTCAAGATCGTAGAGAAAATCGAGGATCTGTTTGCCGATTGCCCGTTCTGCCGTCCAGCCATACGTCCGCTCGGCACTGCGATTCCAGTATTGTACCTGTCCCTCGATCGACCACAACACGATCGCATCCGTCACCAAGTCTAGTAGGATCGACTGCTTGCTGCAAAGATCGTGCAGTTCCTCGATGTTGTGTGAGACGTGTGCCTGCTTGACAACTGCCGACGGACTTCTGATTTCCATATATGATTCGAGGTGTCTACACCCCGCTCTCGTTGGCAACGTCTCCGATCTTGAAGCGATGCGCGTAATTCCTGACGGAGAGGCTACGCCAACGTTGGGTTTCCCGACGGTTTAGCGACTGAAAATCACGCGGAGGGAACCTCCCGTTTGTGTGCTTCAAGACAAGACAGCGCATCAAGACATCGGCTAACTTCTTAAGCATAACTCTAGATTTAATTCCCTGCTCAAAAATATTAAACAAATATTAAATAATTTGCTGATTTTAATATTTATATGATGTCCGCACTTGCATGGACGAGATCGGCTCAGCCCCTGTGAAGGCTACCGCTCGATCGCCACAATAAGTCCCCTAATCCAGATCCAGTAGGGGATAGTGCAATCTAAAATCTGCCAGAGATACCAGCTATAGTTGGCGTCTACCGTACTTTTTACTAACGCGTTGTAGGCAGTTGCCGCATCGGTTGAGACACTCTAGATCTGAGTCCGCGTAGCGGCGCGCCCAAGGCGAGGTTTCCTCCATGTATGTCGCACCAAGCAGCGAGACAGCGACGCACACAAACGGGAGGGAACCTCCCGTTTGTGTGCGTCAAGATAATACACAATCGCTGTGCTGTCCTCACCGCCTTAGCGGTTGCTATAACTGCACTAAGAATTCTTGCCCTTTAGCTGGATTTACCATCGCCACATAGTTAGCACCGACGATATTTGGGTACCTTGCTTGTTTGGGGTGGAGTAAGGGTGCCGAAATCTCGCGGACGCCACCTGTCTTTTTGGGCATCTGAAAGTGGATAGTGACATATCTTAGTGCTTAGTCAACCCACACCGATGCTACGCATACGGTCTGGGCATCAAAACCCCAGACTTCGTGTTTCACCCGCCATTGCCTCCACACAAACAAGTTTGCGTTTTGGTCTTACACAGCGTCCAGAGGTTTGACAAGCCGTCTCGTTCTGACTCTCACACCGCTTACACGGTGTCCACGCAGCCGCCCTG
>NZ_JANMZA010000060.1:0-15633 GCF_031382685.1 Chamaesiphon sp. OTE_8_metabat_110
TGAAGCCACTAAAAAGGTGTGGTGGGGTCAGTACCTGCCGGAAGACGCTGACGGAGCTGAATTAGCTCTCGATGGGCGGGTGATGGAAATTCTCAGCGAGCATACCTTAGAGGGCTGGCTGGAGGGCTATCTGTTGACGGGCCGACATGGTTTATTATCGACTTATGAGGCGTTCGTTCACATTATCGATTCGATGTTCAACCAACATGCGAAGTGGTTGGAAATTTCGCGTAAATTAACGTGGCGGGCGGATATTTCTTCGTTGAATTTGTTGATTACTTCGACGGTGTGGCGACAGGATCATAATGGTTTCAGCCATCAAGATCCGGGCTTTTTAGATGTCGTTGCTAATAAGAGTGCGGAGGTGGTGCGAATTTATTTACCGCCGGATGTGAATTGTTTGCTGGCGATCGCGAATCTATGCTTTAATACCACCAATCAAATTAACGCGATTGTGTCAGACAAGCAGCCTCACCTCCAATATCTGAAGATGGATGAAGCGATCGCGCACTGCACTAAGGGGATTGGGATTTGGGAATGGGCGAGTACCGATCGCGGTGTCGAACCCGATGTTATTATCGCGTGTGCTGGGGATATTCCGACTCAAGAAGCACTCGCGGCTACGGATATTTTACACACTGCATTTCCCGATCTCAAGATTCGATTTATTAATGTCGTCGATCTGCTTGCACTGCAAGCACCACCCGACTATCCGCTCGGTTTGAGCGATCGCGATTTTGATGGTTTATTTACAACCGATAAACCGATTATTTTCAATTTCCACGGTTATCCGTGGTTGATTCATCGCTTGACTTATCGCCGCACCAATCACGATAATTTACACGTACGCGGCTATAAAGAAAAAGGAAATATCAATACCCCGTTAGAATTAGCCATAAATAATCAAATCGATCGGTTTAGCATTGCCATCGATGCGATCGATCGCGTCCCCAAATTACGATCGGCGGGTAGCCACACCAAAGAACAGCTCAAAAATCGTCAAATCGAATGCCGTCAATATGCCTATACTCACGGGATGGATCTACCCGAAGTCTCAAACTGGAACTGGCAAGGCTTAAATTAATTAATAATTAATAATTAATTATTAATTATCCACCAAATTAGGATAGGGGCAGTTTACCTGCTCCTATCCTAATTTTTATACTATATTTAAATCGTCATCATTACTACTGGTTGAATCTGGTGTAAACTCTCGGTTGGATAATTGACACCAGCTTCAAGCACTCTTGGTTGTGGTTTGATTTGGATATTTAAGTATAGTGAGCAGGCGATCGCGATCGCCAAAAATACTTTTTCCATCATACTCACCATTCCTCCTCTATTTACATGCTTATAGCTGCTAATTCGTCTTGATATCCCAATTATGGCATGTATACTGAGAATAACTGTAACCTATGTCACTAAAGTTTAGGATAGGGAATAGGGGATAGGGGATAGGGAATAGGGAATAGAGGGTAAAGAGTAGAGGATAGTGGATAGTGGATAGTGGATAGTGAATAGCGGTAGATAGTTTACCTTTTACCTTTTACCTTTTACCTTTTACCTTTTACCTCTACCCTCTGCCCATTCGCAGTTTACGATATTGCAATTGCAGAGCATCGGCGGCGACGTAAATTTCGGCTTGGAGATCGGTGGGAATTATTTGCGGTTGCTGAGATTCGACGATTGGTTTGTCTTGCTCGAAGATTTTAATAGTGCGATTGTAAGCATCTCGATCTGCCCATTTACCTGTGAAAAAAGTGCGGAAGTTTTGCCATCTACTGACAGTAGTATGTATCTCGATCTTGCCTGGTAAAGTTTGGATTAAGGGTACGTGTGCCGTCCAAATTATCAAGCGTCCAAGGGGTAGATAAACTTCGAGAAATGTTATATTTGGTAAGACAAATCCCGTGCGAGTTTTGATGGGTGCGCGATCGCCTTTGAGTAAAAATCGCCATAAACCTTTGGGCGGTGTGGCGGCGAGACTGACAGTAGCACTTGCGCCGTGGGGATAATGCTCGATCGCTAAGTCGGAAATTTCGGGGAGATCGGGATTACCAAAAGCGCCAGCATGAACGAAGGGTGCATGAGCAAAATCCAAGCCATTTTCGAGGACGCGTTCGTAATTTGCATTCCAATTAAATTCACCCTGAATCGCTCTAAATTCTCCCGATTCTAGTTGGGGAAAGTTGGGCAGCGTGGGTAATTCACTCACCGCATCATCGCCTAAAAATACCCAAATCCAGCCATATTTTTCGCGAACTGGATAGGCAGTCATTTGCGCTTGTTTGGGAATCGTGGCAGTTGGTGAATTTGCCGGGATTTTGACACAAATCCCATCTGGTTGATAGTGCCAGCCGTGATACGGACAGACGATACAATCACCGCTGACAGTGCCCTGCGACAGCGCAGCGCCACGATGGACGCAAGTATTATTCATCGCTTGAATCTGTCCGGTGGTAGTGCGATAGAGGACTAATTCGCGATCGAGGATTTTTAGGAGTTTGGGACTGGTGGAGATAAGATTGCTAAACTCGACGGCATACCAACAATTTTTAAACATGTGATTGACTTCAATTTGGAGGCAGAAATCGCTAATAATTGGACGTTCGGGCAAAAGGTAGCAAAAGTCACTTTTTAGCCGCTGAATAACTAAAAATTGAGTAGTTAAATTCTAAACTCGATCGAGATTGTGGCGAGCGGGTTAGTAGTTTTGACCGCGATGTGGATCGGTCAACAAGTTAGCGATATTATTGAGGACACAGGCAAACATCTTCAGATCGCCAACTAACTATGACTAGTCAACCCAAAATCATTGTCCTCGATGACGACCCCACTGGGTCGCAAACAGTGCATAGTTGTCTGCTTTTAACCCAGTGGGACGTGCCAACATTGAAACTCGGGTTGACTGATACCGTGCCGATTTTCTTTGTTTTGACTAATACGCGGGCGCTGACACCCACTCAAGCCGCCGCCGTTACCCAAGAAGTGTGTCGCAATTTAAAGATCGCCCTCGCCGAACTAAACCTGACTGACTTTTTAGTCGTGAGTCGATCGGATTCTACCCTACGCGGACACTACCCGATCGAGACGGATGTCATTGCCGCCCAATTGGGTAGTTTTGACGCGCACTTCTTGATGCCTGCCTTTTTTGAAGGGGGTAGGATTACCCGCGATAGTATCCATTATCTGATCGTCGATGGGGTCGAAACTCCCGTCCATAAAACTGAGTTTGCGCGGGATTCGGTCTTTGCTTACAGTCATAGTTATTTGCCCGATTATGTTGCCGAAAAAACTCACGGTCAGATTCCCGCCGATCGCGTGGTACAATTCTTACTCGCTGAAGTTCGTAATGGTAGTCTCGATCGCTTGATGCAATTAGAGCGCAATCGGTGTTGTGTGGTCGATGGCGAGCAGCAATCCGATTTCGACAGGTTTGCGACAGATATCCTCGCCGCCGTCAGTCAGGGCAAAAAGTTCCTGTTCCGCAGTGGGGCGAGTATTCTCACGTCTCTAGCCAATTTAGGCCCCCAACCGATTCCCGCCACGGAGATGTCCAAATACGTCCGCGATGGCAAACCGGGCGCAATCATCGTCGGCTCACATGTCCAAAAAACTACCGACCAATTAACCCAGCTCCTCCAAGCTCCAGGAATCGTTGGTGTCGAAATCGATGTCTCGCAACTCGTCGCCGAAAATGCCGCGATGAGAGCTGGGCTACTAGCATCGATCTTGGAGCAAATTCGCACTATCCACGCCGCTGGCAATACCCCAGCGATTTACACCAGTCGTCAAGAACTCACCTTCGATAGCATTCAAGCCCGCCTCCAATTTGGCGAAGCAGTCTCCGCGCTGCTAATGGATGTGATTCGCTCATCTCCGCCCGATCTAGGCTTTTTGATTAGCAAAGGCGGGATCACCTCCAATGACACCCTCAGCAAGGGTTTAGCCCTCTCTACAGCCCGATCGATCGGTCAGATCCTCCCCGGATGTTCGGCAATCGTTACCCCCGCCAATCATCCCCAATTCCCCGATCTCCCCGTCATCCTCTTCCCCGGCAATGTCGGCGACGCCGATGCCTTGGCGACCGCTTATTTGCGATTGGTTGGAAGATAGATGGGAGATGGGGGATGGGGGATGGGGGAGGTAACAGGTAACAGGTAAGAGGTAAAAGGTAAGAGGTAAAAGGTAAGAGGTAAGAGGTAAGAGGTAAGGGGTAATGATTAATCACCAAGCTATCTAGCACTATTCACTATCCATTACCCACTATCCACTATCCACTATCCACTATCCACTCCCATCTCCCATCTCCCATCTCCCATCTATCCCCTACCCCCTAACAAGGTATTATTATTGATACCAGCAAATCAAACACAACTGAGCTAATTCATAAATGTTATGACAGAAGGCGATCGCAAACCTGAATACAGACCTGGATTAGAAGGAGTTCCTGCTGCCAAATCGAGTATTAGTTATGTTGGGATTCAAACTAACGATCTGGGTGAGCGAGAAGGTGTCTTAGAATATCGCAGTATTCCCATCCAAGCTCTCGCCGAACACAGCAACTTTGTCGAAACAGCTTTCTTGCTAATTTGGGGGAGACTACCGACTCACGCCGAGCTAGACAAATTTTCGACCGAGATTTATTCCCATCGCCGGATCAAGTATCGGATTAAAGACATGATGAAATGTTTTCCCGAAACCGGACATCCGATGGATGCGCTGCAAGCCTCTGCCGCTGCGTTGGGATTATTTTATTCGCGCCATACCTTACCCAATCCTGAATACGTCGGTCAAGCCATCATTAGATTGCTCGCCAAAATTCCGACGATGGTAGCCGCATTTCAACTGATGCGAAAAGGGAACGATCCCGTCATGCCCCGTGACGATCTCGACTATGCTGCCAACTTTCTGTATATGTTGACAGAAAAAGAGCCAGATCCGATCGTCGCTAAAGTCATGGATGTCTGTTTGATTCTCCATGCCGAACATACGATGAATGCGTCTACTTTTTCCGCGCGGGTGACAGCTTCGACGCTCGCAGATCCTTATACGGTGATTGCTTCGTCTGTCGGCACCCTCGCTGGCCCGCTGCATGGCGGCGCTAATGAAGAAACACTGCTGATGTTGGAGAAGATCGGTACGGTCGCCAATGTTCGTCCCTATGTCGAGCAATGTTTAAAGTTAGATCCCAAGCATAAGTTTATGGGATTCGGGCATCGTGTTTACAAAGGCGTCAAAGATCCTCGGGCGATTATTCTCCAAAATTTAGCCGAACAATTATTTCAAAAATTTGGCTACGATCCTTACTATGACATTGCCTTGGAATTAGAGCGCGTCTTGGAAGAGTATTTGGGCGGGCGCGGCATTTATCCCAATGTCGATTATTATTCGGGCTTGGTGTACCGTAAGATGGGCATCCCCACCGATTTGTTTACGCCCGTGTTTGCGATTGCCCGTGTAGCTGGCTGGTTGGCGCATTGGAACGAACAACTGCAAGAAAATCGGATCTTTCGGCCTACCCAAATCTACACCGGATCGCATCAGCAACCTTATATCGCGATCGACAATAGACATGAATAATCCCGTCCTCACTTCCACCTTTATCCTCACCCTCCTTTTGGCTGTCGGATTGTTCTTCTTTATTCGGGCTTCGACTAAAGATCGCATCGAGCAAATGGTACTAGAATCCACCGATTCGGAAGCCGTCTTATTACCCCGCCTCGATGCCTATTTTACCGAGCGTGCCTACCGGATTGCGGCTGTGGAGGCAGATACTGACATCGTGACGTTTGAGGGTGTGGTGCGCCCGAGCATCTTCTTGACAGTGCTGCTGACGAGTTTGGCGGCAATCGGGGCGCTGTGCCTGTCATTAGTATTTTCGATGCTCTTTCCCGACGCTGGCAATGGCTTATGGTTATTGCTGGGATTTGCCCCCTTAGCGGGCTGGTTTTACTGGCAAGGATCGTCGCGTACCGAGCAAGTCCGCCTCAAAGTCGAAGCTCTCACCGATGCGCCAGCAGCCACGACGATTAAAATTAGCGGACATCGGGATGAACTGGCAGTATTTCAAGAAGCGCTGCAATTAAGTGTCCGCGAAGATATAAAATAGAAAAGCACTCCAAGGCGATCGCGTTGGAGTGCTCGATTGTCAAAATAGAGATGTTTGTTTCAGAAAGTCAGTAATTAGTAAGTACTGCTGCCAACAGTGACTAGTTGCTGACTTTCTGTTTCCGGCTCTAGCGATCGTAAACTGGGGAATAAGAAATGGTTTTCTTCGACGTATTGTGCGCCAAATAGACCTTTTTCTGCCCAGAAATATCGATCGGTCGTATGTT
This sequence comes from Chamaesiphon sp. OTE_8_metabat_110, assembly GCF_031382685.1. Classification (NCBI taxonomy): domain Bacteria; kingdom Bacillati; phylum Cyanobacteriota; class Cyanophyceae; order Gomontiellales; family Chamaesiphonaceae; genus Chamaesiphon; species Chamaesiphon sp. OTE_8_metabat_110. The sequence goes on from NZ_JANMZA010000060.1 coordinate 6,339, forward strand.
CGTTGCGTTTTACCAGCAGCAGAGCTGGTGGCGCGATCCCTTCAGACAAGATGTATTTACGTGCGGCAGTAACAGGTTTATCTTCGCCACTTTCAATGCTGAACTGTGGCACCTGCTCTAAAATTCTCCGCCCTTCTTGACGTCTCCGACTTTTCCGTTTGCGTCTTCTAGCCAACCGCCTTACCTCCTCTTTAGTGCAGACAGATGTAATGTCTGTTACAAAAGCCGTCGCTATTCTATCCGCTTCATTCCAAAAACTCAACCCCCCGGTAAATTGGCCTCTAATCTCCTCAAAGCCAGCAATATAAAGAAAAAATAAAGCTCACTCGGTCATTTAGCGATCGCAAATTTTAATAATTGTCATAAATCTTAATTTAGTTAGGAGTTGGACTTCCGACAAAATTGGCTGCTGTCGCCAAATTAGGCCGATCGTGCCAAAATGAATTAACAGCAACTACCAATCATCAGCAACTACCGATCGTGTCTACCGCTGCGAGTTCTGAATTCATGGCTTTGTGTCGCGCCCAGTTACGACTGTTAGGCGAAGGATTGGGGGCGACTGCGAGTATTGTCTACATGACCGAGGAATTAGAAGATGGTGGGGAATCAAAGTTATTGCCAGTGGTGATGTATCCCGAAACCGAAGTGGTCTGGTCGGAAACGATCCAGCTTGCAGATCGATCGTACATGGCGCCTCCAGTTGGCACCCACAGCGGCGCTAATGGTACGGCAAGTACATTTCCCAGTTATGCCTCCCCGCAACTCGCCAGCACCGTAGATGCGCGAATTACGACACTAGCACCATCATCACTAGCCGCGCTCGATACCGATACCAACCGTCATCAGGTTTTGTTACCCCTAGTCTCAGACGGGACGATTTTGGGATTGCTGGTGACGACGCGGGACACTCAGCCGTGGAATTCTACCGAGCAAACTGAAATTCAACATATCGCTCAAACGATCGCTTTTGCTGGTATTCTCGATCGCAAGCAAATTTGGCTGGCACAACAACTCAAACAACAGCAACAATTACAATCTCAACAGCAAGATCTCTTGCACAATTTACTGCATCAACTTCGCAATCCCTTGACGGCAATTCGGACATTTGGCAAACTATTAATCAAACGTCTAAACTTAGAAGATCCCCATCGGGGCTTTGCAAATAGTATCGTCCGCGAAAGCGATCGGCTACAAGAATTATTACAACATTTAGAGAAAGCGATCGATATCCCGGCAATTTCAAATAATGGCGATCTCTTAAAACCACTACCCGCAGGTGAAGATCGCAGTCTAACTCAAAGCGCCAATTTACTACTTCCCGATGCCGCTTTTCGGATCGAATCTTGTCAAATTACCGATGTCCTCGATCCTTTAATTATATCTGCTGAAGCGATTGCCCAAGAACGAAACTTAAGTTTTTATACTCACATTCCCCGCGATTTACCGTTAGTTCAAGCTCATCCCGCAGCATTACGTGAAGTGTTGAGCAATCTCATTGATAATGCGTTGAAATATACACCCGCAGGCGGAGAAGTCGATATAGATATAGAAGTGATAAATATTGGAGGAGATCTGCAAAATATTGACTCACCACCACTAACTATTCCCACTCGATCTAGTCTCCAAATTTGTATTCGGGATACCGGAGTTGGAATTCCCGATCGAGATTTGGAGCGGTTATTTACGCGTCATTATCGGGGCGTTCAAGCTCAAGGAAGTATCGCCGGAACTGGCTTAGGTCTCGCGATCGCCAAAGAATTGGTGACGCATATGGATGGTAAAATTGCAGTCACTAGCCCCCCACCAGGTAGCGATTGCGGTACGGAATTTATCCTCTGGTTGCAATTAGTGAATTAGGTTTTAGACTTTAGACTTTAGCGGATGCGCGCTCCTCGGGTTTCCCGAGGGTTTAGCGCACCAAGCAGGCTTTAGACTTTAGGGAATAAAATCCCCTCCTTGGAGCTACCGTGTATACACAAGTCTGAAACTCTAGTAAAATCTCAGTTTGTTTGCCCCCCAACCCCCAATTCTGGGGGAGCTAGTCTCTAGAAAGTCCCCCAGAATTGGGGGATTTAGGGGGCAAGTAAGCTAGAAACGAAGCCAGCTAGACTTGTGTGTACACGGTAGCTCCTTGGAGGGGTGCCCGACAGGGCGGGGTGGGTAGATCTCCGCATCTCTCCGTCCCCCCGTCCCCGGTCAGTGAGCGATAGCCGAACTGCCCATCTCCCTACTCATTAGATTTATCGCTAACTGCACGCACGATCCGTGAAAGTTCGTATTTTTCATCTACTGTAATGCGACTGGGCGAACCACTGATGATTCCTTCATAGTTACGGAACGAATCTTTGATTTCGGCACCATCTTTACTAATTGTATATTCATGAATACCTTTATCGTGCCAAGAACCGCGCATCTTAAACACATTAAGTGCTCTTGCCATTTCGCCCCGAATCTCGACATATTGCAGCATCAAAATTGTATCGGTAATCGTCGAAATGTGCGAGTCAGTGATCGAATTAGCTCCCATAAATTGGTCGGAAGTATTCGTAAAAAATCCGGTAATCTCTTCTTGCTTAGCATAGCCAGTTACGCCGATAACAAATTGCCTGAACGAGTTATTACTAACTCCCCGCGCTAGGGCTGAAAGCGAATCGATCGCAATTCGATCGGGTTTAAAGTCGGCAATCTCTGACTTAATTGTTTGGAGATGATCTTCGAGTCCGGCAGACTCTGGATAGGTACACAAAATCTTAAGCAAGCCCTGTTTTTCCAGTTCCTCAAGATCGATTCCCCAGGAAGAAGCATTCCGCGATAATTGCGCTCTAGACTCTTCATAAGCAAACAAGATTGCCCGCTCTCCCGCCAAACAAGCTTCTTGAATAAATTTACTAACTAAGAGCGTTTTTCCCGTACCAGTGGCTCCAGTTGCCAGAATGATTGAATCTTTGAAATAGCCGCCACCGCACATTGTATCCAAGGCTTTGACACCAGATGATACTCGCACGTTGGAAGACTTCTGGGTGAGCCGCATTGCCCCCAATGGGAAGATATTAATACCGTGGTTAGTGATGGTAAAGGGATACTCACCCTTCATATGGGTGGTACCCCTAAGCTTGAGGATCTCAATCGTCCGGCGGCGACGTTCGCCTTCGAGGACATTTCGGACGATCGCGACGTTATCCGAGACGAATTCTTCCACTCCAAATCTTGCGACAGGGCCGTATTCTTCCACGCGCTCGGTCGTCATAATTGTAGTGGCACCCATTTGTTTGAGCCGTGCCACTAGCCGGAAAATCTCGCGTCTCACTACCGATGCTGCGTCATATTGTTGAAAGATCGCCGTGACAGAATCGATCGAGACTCGTTTGGCTTTATATTTGGTAAAGGCATATTGAATCCGCTCGATCAGTGCTGAAAGATCGAAATTCCCGACTACTTCTTGACCTTCTGGATCTGGAGACGCATCGAGGATAAATAACTTCCCATCATCGATCGATTGTTGGAGATCCCAACCAAAACTATGAGCGTTTTTGATGATATCAGCGGGTGATTCCTCGAAAGTTACAAAGATGCCAGGTTCGTCAAAATAGTGAATTCCATTGTAGACAAATTGAACGGCTAACATCGTTTTACCCGTTCCTGATGTCCCACTGAGGATCGTCGTTCTCCCAGTAGGTAATCCACCGTGCGAGATATCGTCGAACCCCTCGATCATCGTGCGAATCTTCTGCACGCCAAGGGGATTTACTGGTAATTCTAACAATTGATTCGTACTGGTCATTGCTGAGATTGGAAATGTTTCTAACTAAACAACTAATTCAACTTAATAACTCGTTAGTATAGCTCGATCGCGGTAATTGACTTTTAAATTGATGTCAAGATTGCCAATCTAAAAGTCACCGTCACGCTCTGATAGCTCTTCATAGAGGAGGTCTAGACCGATTAACACTTTTTCGCGATCGGACAGATCGCCAATGATTTTTCGCACTGGCGGTGGTAAAACCTTTGATAATGTGGGAGTCGCAAGGATTTTATCTTCTTCTGCTAATTGGGGATTTTTAAGTACATCGATTACTTTCAGAGCATATACGCCCTTAAACTCTTCTTCTAAGATATTCTTGAGAGTTCGTAATGCCCTCACTGAGTTAGGTGTATTGCCCGCAACATACAGCTTTAAGACATAAGTTTTCATTAATGGAGGCATAGTTTAAATTATTAACACTCGTTAGGAATTATTCAAGTTAATTACTAGTAGGTAACGATCGTCAGAGTATTCTTAGTATATCTACCGCCTGATTGTCCTCGATCGATGGTGGCCGATCGCTACTCTGTTGATGACGAGGGACTTAGGTGCTAGGATTGCAAAGCTGTAGCTACTATCGATATCGGAGATTGAGTTGCAGCGGATCTTGAATTAAGCAGAGCTTCTATCCCCAAGTGATGGGAAATAATGCCCATCACAATGATGGCATCGATCGGTAACTACAACCCAAAGTTTTCGCCAGCCAGCAAGAGCTACTCGAACAATGCGCTTGCCAAGCAGCATGACTACATCTCTCGCGGTACCGATCTGCGGTACATCTCACATAGATGGGCAATAATATCAATCAGCGTCAGGCGGTACTCTAGCAAAACCTCCTCGCTACGTCCTTCCAATTTTAACTGGTCTGAGAATTCTTCCATCAATTCCATGTGAATCTTGACAATTTCCGAAACCGCTAGATCTTGAAAAAAGACTCCACTGACGAATTCATCGATACTTTCATCGATCTGGCGGCTATCGGCAAAATATTCGAGGACGATCTTCCGGTACTGTTGTTTTAATCGATCGAGCAGTTCTTGCTTCTGTTGGCGATCGAGATACCGAAAAAACTGGCTGGGGTTCCGTTTGTAATATATGGCTAGATATCCTAACCGTTCGTCGAGCTTTTCTGAGAGACGGCGTTGTTGTTGAAGCAAAAAGCTGGTTGCTGGGATCTCAAGCTGGGTGTGAGTTACGGATGGCTGAACACTCGCGGATCTCGACACGATTGGTGTTAAATTTAAGAACTTGGCAATGGCTTTATCGATAGCGGCTCCAATACCCGCTAGCTCTGTGACTGCCAAAATGACTTCAGATGGCTGATAGATATAGCTACGGGACGACAAATCGATCGGCGCAATCGGCGGATGAGCAGTTACATCACTAACAGAGCTAGGCGAAGTCAATCGATGCACGATCGCGACTGGCAAAATTAAACCCCGATCGTAAAGATAATTAATTGCTGGCAACAATTGCTGCTCGGAATAGAACACCAAGCAATCGAGATCGTGCTTGACAAGTTCTACATGTGCTAAGAACTCTGCTCGATCGGTAAAATAACGCACCGTATAACGTTCGGTACTCAAATACCGATTCAGTAACGGACACAGATCTGTTGAATCTGCTAAAACTGCAATAGTGAGAGAACCAGACAAAATAATTTGTACTCGCCAAAGGTGCGAACATTTAGCTATGGCAGATCGATCGAGGTATCAGTCAGCAAGTTATGGCGTTTTTACTCACCCAACAAGGTCTGACGCGACTGGTGTTGAGTAGCGATCGCCAATGATGTTATTTTTGCAACGCAACCATTAATAACAATGAGTACGCTTTTACAAATAAACTTAATATTTATTTCATAATCATATCATGGGCAGCCCCCAATCGCATCATCATCGCGAACGGGGGGCGATTGAGCGACTGGAAGAGTTACTACCGATCGGTACCCCTCCTCAGAGGGTGTCTGAAAAGGCTTTTCGGTGTGAATCAGATATCTAAATCCCCCTTAAAAAGGGGGACTTTAAAGCCCCCTTTTTAAGGGGGTTGGGGGATTTACCCCCTATAAGCGAAGCAATCAGACTTTTCAGACATCCTCTTATAGCTAACATTTTTTACAACTTCAAATATTCGGTATTAACTTTAGATTCCCTAGATAGAGCCACCTTGCCAGTCCGGGCAATCTCTCTGATCCCAAATTTTTGGAGGACTTGAACGATCGCGACGATTTTACCTGGATCGCCCACTACCTCTAGTGTCAGCGCATCTTCAGCGACATCGACCACCCGCGCTCTAAAAATATTGGCAAGTTCGATAATTTCCGAGCGATGGGTGCTACTCGCATTGACCTTGAGCAGCATCAATTCGCGTTCTACACAGGGAACATCCGTTAGATCTGAGACCTTAAGGATGTTTACCAGCTTGTACAACTGTTTGGTCAATTGCTCGATCGTCTGCTCGTCACCATTAATTACCATTGTCACCCGCGATCGACCTTCTTGTTCGGCTGGGCCAACAGCTAGACTTTCGATATTAAAGCCCCTCCGGGCAAACAATCCCGCAATCCGAGTCAGTACGCCAGCTTCATCTTCAACCAAAACAGACAGGGTGTGTTTCATAATTAGGGAATAGGGGATAGGGGATAGGGGGTAAAGGGTAGCAGTTAGGGAATAGGTACTAAGTATCTTAGTGCAAAAGCCTACAGCCTAAAACCAAAAACAAAAAACCTAAAGCCCAAAACCTAAAGCCTAAAGCCTAATTCAGCTCCAGCATTATATTCTCCCACAATTGTCGATCGTCACAATCTTAAAAAAATTGTAATCATCCTCGCCTTTACTCACAAATACGCTACATAATGATGAGGATTTATTTTTTTTAGATGGAGTCTTGCAATCATGGGTTTCTTACAAAAAATGTTTGGCATGGAAAAACCAGCAAATGCCGAAGTTAATCCTACTCCCGCTCCAGAAGCAACAGATCCTGAAACTGGGGGCGAAGTTGCTCCAGAACGCGTTGGTCTCAACGGCGAATACGACCAAAGTGGTCTTGCCAAACGGGTCGCGCTGGCTTTTGATGGTGATGCCGAGGTAACTGATGTAGAAGGTCTCTGGGTCGCTCAAACTGGTAGTAGTGTCGTCCTCAAAGGTGCGGTTCCCAGTCAAGAAATTCTCGACAAAATGGTCGAGTTAGCCAGCGGTGTTTCTGGTACCACTGATGTTAGCATCGACCAAGTGACGATCGGCTAGGGAGCCGAACATTAACTAATTCTGACTTAACGCCACTCTTGCCAATCTCCAGGCAATAGCAGCACAACACAGCCTGTATTGTGCTTTGCTATTGCGGCGCTAATTAATTTCGGCACTGAGGATAGATGCGGTCGGAGCCATATTCTGGACACTACCTTCAAGACTTGGCTCTACTGCCATCGATATAGTTGAAAGTGCATCTAGCCAACTGCGAATCTCTTGATTGACGACATCGGGAACTTCGTCGTGAGCGCAGTGTCCAGCGGCATCGAGATTGACTAATTCCAACAAGGGATTCAGTTTTAGCAATATCCCCGCAGTTCCAAGCGGAATCATCCGATCCTCGCGACCCCATAGCAACAGCATCGGGATGTTCATGTGGGGTAAAAGCTGCCGAATATTTGGTGAGAAAGTGCTACTAGTCATCCCCTGCATAATCTTCACAAATGCGGCGGGGGCTTCAACTTCGCGTGCTGGCGTCAGAAATATCTCGATTAATTCATCGGTGACTCGATCTGGATTAGCGTAAGCGATTTTTGCCCATTTTTTAGCAACTTTAGGCCGACTGACTACCCGAAATAATCCACGTAGTAGCGGCGGATTTAAAATTACCCGCTTGACCCCATTTACCAGTGGTTGGAGCGCTCGGGGAATTAATTCCTGCTCGGCAGAAAGATCGGGCAGACTGACCATCACTAAACTCTCGGCCATCTGCGGATGTCTGGCGGCTGCGACCAATGCCACCAACGACCCGATCGAATTACCGACTACCACCATTGGCTGACCGACAAACGTCTGCCAAAAATCATAAACTTGATCGACCCACAAGTCGATATCGTAGCGGACATTGGGTTTGCGCGAGCCACCCCAGCCGACTAAATCGACACCATATACCGTCCGATCTGCGGTCAAAAATTCGAGATTGTGTTGCCAATGCCCGATCGATGCTCCAAACCCATGCAGCAATAATACCGGAGCTTTATCTAATTCATGCTGACTGCGCTGATAAGTATAACGGGTCTGCCAACCTCGCCATACCCAGTCACGCTGATTTCCTACCTTCTGATGCCAAGCTTGCACGCCACACTCTCCTATCTGACCGATCGATCCCTATTACCCTAAAAGGGTCATCTTAAGCTTAAAAAATATTAAACTTTAGCCCAGATTCTCTAGATTTGGGTAAAATATAGTATAAGCAACTAGATAACTTCAGCTATTTTAGTTTAGACCGATTTTACAGGTAGCTGTAACTGAGGATAACCATACCACTTACCCATTACCCACCCGAAACTGCCATAGCTATTAAATCACCCATCATCGAAAAAAGACGCACCCGCGATCTTCCGCAGATTAACGAACGCATCCGGTTTCCCCAAATTCGCGTCATTGGTACCGATGGCGAGCAATTAGGAATTCTTACGCCTCAAGAAGCCCAGGGCATCGCCGATGAGAATGGATTGGATCTAGTCCTAGTCAGCGACAAAGCCGACCCACCCGTGTGCCGCATTATGGACTACGGGAAATACAAGTTTGAACTCGAAAAGAAAGCTCGCGAAGCGAAGAAGAAGCAACATACTGCCGAACTTAAAGAAGTCAAAATGCGCTACACGATCGAGGAACATGACTACCAAGTACGGGTCAGTCAAGCCGATCGTTTTATCAAGTCTGGCGATAAAGTCAAAGCAACTATTACTTTTCGCGGTCGGGAGATCCAACATAGCGATCTCGCCGAAAAAGTGCTCAAACGCATGGCAGACGATCTCAAGGAAATTGCCGAAGTTCAGCAATTCCCTAAAAAAGAGGGTCGGAATATGATGATGATCCTATCTCCCAAAAAAGTTGGCTAGATCGGGACTCCACTTTTGTGGGTGCGAATCGATCGGCTAAAGTACAATCAAAGTATTACGGTAAGTTAACAAAAAACAATATTTTACAATTTTTGACTTTAGGCAGTTAGACTCAGCATCTAGCTGCCTTTTTCAGACGCCACAACCGTTGTGGTTGTATAGATCCCCCTCGATGGTACTCATATAAAATAGTCTTATGACGATCGTCAAAAGATCCGAACCAAAACTATTACACTTGCTGATATAGTTATTTTTAACAAGAAACGTCAACTGGTTCCTGAAGGTTAGGAAATTTATGGCTTACGCGCAAACTCAAACTCAGGCAAAATCTGGGTACAAGGCTGGAGTACAAGACTACCGTCTAACTTATTACACGCCAGACTATACTCCCAAAGATACAGACT
>NZ_JANMZA010000223.1:0-8948 GCF_031382685.1 Chamaesiphon sp. OTE_8_metabat_110
CGGCGACATATTCATCGCTGTCATGACTGCTGAGCACGAGGACTCTGGTTTTGAGCGAGCTGTGGGAGATAATTTTGGTTGCCAGGACACCATCGATATCGGGCATCTCCATATCCATGAGCACGACATCGGGCAGGAGTAGTTTGACTTGCTCGATCGCATCATAGCCATTATCTACCATTCCCACGATGTCAAAGTCCGGTTCGGTCTCGAGTAGAGACTTCAGCCGTTCCCGAATGCTCTTCTGGTCATCCACCAGGAGAATGCGAATCATGACTAATTCCTTAGATTTGTGATACTTATTACCGACTTTGACTCATTTATTCGGTGAGTCAACAGTCTTAGCCGGATGAAAATATATTTCGATAAGTTGTATATCAATATTATTACAAATTTGAACAGATCGAGCTACGGAACTTACGATCGCTAGCTCAGTATTTTTTATAACATCTTGCAGATCGAGACGATCGCTGTCCTAATTTACTCGAAGTAGCTAATTATCGATCGAGATAATGTCACAGCGAGGCTTTTTTCAGCCATGTGGCGGAAGATTTAAACCTGCTTCGCTAACGCTTCAAACTCTTGCCAGCACATCAATAGAGCGCGGGGAACGTGGAAACAACCTTTCCATTTACCGCCCTTGAGATCTAACAATACTTCGCCCTGGCGATCGAGATAGCCAAACCACTCACCACCGTTGGGGTCGGCAAAGTGTTTCCACGTATACTCATGAACTTTTTGATACCAATCCCAGCAGGCCGCCCTACCAGTCAAGCGATAACCCATTGCTAGCGCTACTAGCGTCTCAACATGCACCCACCACAGTTTTTGATTCCATTCCAACTGCTGGGGGGGATGACCGTCGGCATCCATAAAATAATATAAACCGCCATAGCGATCGTCCCAGGCAAAATTAAGGATATTTAAGACGACATCGACAGCTCGATCGATCGTGTCGCGATCTTGGCGGCGATTGGCGATATCCATGATAAACCACATCGCTTCGATCCCATGTCCGGGGTTGATCGATCGACCCTCGAAACAATCGCTCTGACTGCCATCTGGCACCACATTTTCGTACATCAGACCGCTCTGTGGGTCAAGGAAATCAGTCATTACCTCCTGCACAGTCAGATCCAAAACCCGATCGAGTTCTTCACTGGGCAACAACCAGGACATTTCCAGGGTGAGGTTTGCCAAAATCATTGGCACGGCGAGGGATTTGAGCGATCGAGTCCCAGGGTAAGTTTTATTGTAGCGACCCTTGGGATCGTCCTTACGGCGTAAGACATTTTGATAGGCTTGGAGGGCGACCTCTTTTGCCCAAGGTTCGCCATCGGCGAGCGCGTATTGACTAAATGCCATCGCCGCAAAACAGTCAGAGAAGATGTTATAAGGCTGTACGAGGGGCTGTCCGGCTCGATCGAGGGCAAAATACCAATTACCCTGGGGATCGCGTCCGTGTTCGGCAAGGAAGCTCGCCCCATGTCCGGCAATTTTGAGCCACTCACTGCGTTGCTCGACGCGATTGTACAACATCGAAAATGTCCACACCTGACGGTTTTGCAGCCAGATAAACTTATCGGTATCGTAGACTTTACCCGCTCGATCGAGACATGTAAAGTAGCCGCCTTGCTCCCAATCGATCGAGTTTTGCTCCCAGAATGGGATGACATTATCGAGCAGGGTATCTTTGTAGAGTTTTGCTAATTCCTGAAAATCGTAGTTCATGGTTTAGGGAATAGGGGATAGGGAGTAGCGATTCGCGCTCGTCGGGTTTCCCGACGGTTTAGCGAATCAAGACAGGGGATAGGGAATAGGGAGTAGCGAAAAATGTAGATAATGCCTGAAACCTAGATGGTGGGCAGTGCCCACCCTACAAATTGTATTCTATTCCCTATCTATCCACTATTCACTATCCACTATTCACTATCCCCTATCCCCTAGTAAGCTAATTTACTAACATTATCTCTTCATCTGGCTGAAGATCGAGTAGTCGATCGCCAGTGCCATCCTTGCCATAGGTTTGGATGCGATCGATCGGCACGATTTCATGACGTTGAGTAGTAGTTACCAGATCGAGGGCTGCGGGGGGGAGATTGAGGTAAATCAGGCTATCGGTTTTGATGGCAAATTGCATGGCATGGGTGCCCATATTCCCGGTTTGGACGATCCGAATCGTCGAAATGGGGATGCGTTTGGCATAGCCATAACGGGTAACGAGGATCAGCTCATCCGTGCTATTTGCGGGGATACAGCCGACGATCCGTTCTCTCGCACCGACTTTGAGCGCTTGGATGCCTTGGGATACCCTCCCCATCAGGGGGATCTGCTCGGAGGCTAGTGCCAGCCGAAGGATGCGTGCGCCAGATGTCGCGATGATGATTTCCCGCTGGTTGGTGAGGGGGGTGATGGTGTGCAGTTTGTCATCTTCCCGCAGTTTGATCAGGGTGGTACCGCGATTTGTTAGCCCACTTAGCTCTTGGAGGAGGATGCGTTTGATTTTGCCTTGGTTGGTGAGCAGGAGCAGTTGCTGGAGATCGTCGCTGGTTTCGCCAGGTGCGGGGAGGGTATAGATAACTTGCTCGGTGGTGTCGGTGTCTTGGAGCGCGGGAATCAGGCTGGTGAGGATCGTGCCGCGATCGTTACCCAGGGTGGGCGGAATATCGCGAATTTTGAGCGGATAAGCTTTGCCGTCAGTGGTAATTAGGGTAAGTTCTTCATCAGTGTTAGTTTGGTACGTTTTGGTGATGAAATCTTGGCTTTGAGGATTGAGTTTGGCACCAGTTTTACCGAGTCTTCTAATGTAGCCTTGATGAGTAATTTCGACGGTGGTGGATTGAGTGGGTTCGGCTTCGACAATTTGGAGTTGAGTCGCGGGCAGCGATCGAATTTTCCGCTCTTTTGCAGAGAGGCGATCTTCGGCTGGCAAGCCTTCTGTCGGTTTAGTTTTGGTAGCAGTGATGCGACTAGCAGTAGCTCGATCCAGTTTGGGCAGATCGATTTTGGTAATCTTAGAGCGCCGTTCGTCGCTAAATTTGCGCTTGAGCGATCGCAGATCTTTTTTGAGTGATTTTAGTAGTTCGGTGCGATCGAGCAAGAGATTATTTAAACGCGCAATTTTGGTATTGAGTTCCTCAAATTCGGTCTGAATATTTTTCTTTTCTAAGCCTGTCAATCGTCGCATCGGCATTGCTAGAATTGCATCTGCTTGAATGTCACTCAGATCTAATTCGGTCTGGAAAATTGCTTTGGCGGTGGTACCATCCGGCGCATTCCGGAGGATACTAATCACCGCATCGAGATTGTCTAGCGCGGTGAGCAGTCCCGAGAGGGTATGTACCCGTTTTTGGGCTTGTTCGAGTTCATTGCCATACTGACGCGTGAGCGTGATTTCGCGGAATTTGAGAAATTCTTCCAGCAGTTGTCTGAGACTCAATTGACGGGGTTGACCTTCCACAATTGCCAGCATAATCGCCCCAAAGTTGCTCTGAAGGGCAGTTTGGCGATAGAGCTGGTCGAGGACATGACTGGGTTCGCTATCGCGCTTGATCTCGATGACGACGCGCATCCCTTCCCGATCGCTTTCATCGCGCAAGTCAGCAATACCGTCGATTTTGCCTGCGTTAACTAGTTCGGCAATTTTTTCGATCCAGGCGGCTTTATTAACCTGAAACGGAAGTTCGGTCACGATTAGCGAATCGCGGCGTTTTTTGGACTTGGTGAGCTTCGCTTGGACGCTAGCAACCTCCACATGGGAAATCCCCCGCACGGTGATAATCCCTTTCCCCGTCCGATAAGCATCGTGGATGCCTTCGACACCCATAATTTCGCCCCCAGTGGGAAAATCTGGGCCGGGAATCAGTTCCCATAATTTAGCATCGGGGAGATCGGGTTTATCGATTAGGGCAATCGCCCCATCGAGAACTTCGCCGAGATTGTGCGGGGGGATATTCGTCGCCATCCCGACGGCAATCCCACTACAGCCGTTGATCAGTAGTAAAGGCACTTGAGCGGGTAAAACTGTCGGCTCCTGCTGCGAGTTATCGAAGTTTCCGATAAAATCTACCGTGGCGGTACCGATTTCCCCCAAGAGAGCTTCATGAGCGATCGAGGCTAGCCGCGTCTCGGTGTACCGCATCGCCGCTGGCGGATCGTTATCGACCGAGCCAAAATTGCCGTGTCCGCCCAAGAGCGGATAACGGGTCGAAAAGTCCTGAACGAGCCTTACCAGAGCATCATAGACCGATTGGTCACCGTGGGGATGATATTTACCCAAGACATCCCCGACCACGCGAGCGCACTTGCGATACGGTCTGTCTGGTGTCAATCCGAGTTCGTGCATCGCGTAGATAATCCGCCGATGCACTGGTTTGAGTCCATCGCGGACATCGGGCAATGCCCGCCCCACGATCACACTCATGGCGTATTCTAGGTACGATCGCTGCATCTCTGACGGCAGATCGATCGGAATAATTTTATCTGTACCTAGCAGATCTAGCTGTTTTACCATGAGTTCAAATGCCTATATCGATCGCTTAAGTTAATCTCAGTCTGCCACAAACTGTTCGCAATCGGACTGGACTGCAAAATAATAATACACAATTACTAAGGGAATAGGGAATAGGGAATAGGGGATAGGGGATAGGGAATAGGGGTTAGAACGCAGGCGTTCTTGAATATGATTCACTTTCTACATTCCATCTTTCTCTCTTCCCTATCCCCTATTCCCTATCCCCTATCCTCTAGCAGGAGCCTTAGTAATAAAATCCCTAACTCTGGGAGTCTGAATCAGTTTGCGGGTGTCATTGAGCAGTCTATCACCCCATAAGTTTTCTTTGAGGTATTGGATATTGGCGTAGCGGCTGTCGAGGGCGATCGCTTTTTCGGCGGTGGTAAATGCTTCAGCTTGTTTGCCTTGGACGAAGAGGGCGACAGCCATTGCTAGGCGGGGTTCGGCGGCTTTGGGATCGATGGCGATCGCGCGTTGCCAGTTCTGCATGGCACCATTGAGGTCGCCAGACTCATAATTGACTAAGCCAATATTATTGATCGCTGGCCAAAATTTAGGATCTTTTTTAACCGCTTTTTGGTATTGGGCGATCGCGTCTGGATACTTGTTTAATTTATAGTAAGCATTACCCAGATCGAAGAGAGCGGAATTATTATCCGGCTTAATTTTTAGCCCAGCTTGAATGGTGTCGATCGCTTTTTGATGGTCGCCTTTTTGGAAGTAAGCAGAGCCTAACATGAATAGCGTGTCTGGATCTTGGGGTTTGATGGCGATTGCTTGTTGCAGCGAATCGATCCCTTTTTGATATTTTTGAGTTTGGACGTACAAGGTACCCAAAAATAGCCAAGCCTCATGACTTTTAGGTGCTAATTGGGTTGCTAGAGCAACACGAGGAATCGCTTGTTCGTATTGTTGAAATTGAACCAATCCGGCTGCTTGTCTTAATAAAGTCTTACTAGTATTCTCTAAGGATTTGGCATCTTGAGTGGGAACATATGGCAGTAATACTTGACCGTGAGCGATCGTGGGCGAGATCGTCATACCTAGGCAAGCAGTTAGGAGTAGCAGGTAGATCCGTTTATGCACAGTAAATTATGTCTGAGTAGATAGTCGATAGGGCTATGGACAATCGTCGAAATCGATGCAGATTGAGGATCGCGTTAGTTGTCGATTCCATCATAGGATAGATTCTACAGCTACTATCACAATTTTTCGGTAAGTCAACTACAACTTATGGATGGGTGAGCGAGAATACCATATCTAGGCTAGCGTACTTGTTACCGAATAGATGGGAGTTGAAATTTGGCACTCGATGCTCTTTGTCACTGTGTGCCAGGATCGAACGTACACATGGGAGTTTTCTCTACCATAGGATATGACTTTTGGCACTAGCAATGTTTGTTACAGAAGAGTTAAACTTAATGTAAATAAAAGTAACAAAACTATTAAAAGTTATCGTTGCTTTGCCCGCTTGGTAGATCGATTCTCATCGATGGCAGTCGATCGTGCAGATCGGGTTTGTCATGCAGTCTGCGCTAGTTGAAAGATTGGTGACTTGGCAATGACATCAAAACCGATTGTCGTGACTCCAGAATGAGCGGCTCAGTCAATGAACAGTCATTTGAGAGTTTTAACTAACGAACTAGTGTGCCTCGATCTCCTATGCAAATACCCTTCATTCACAATCTCAAACGTCCGTTCCCAACCATCGCTGGTGTGGCGGCGGCGATCGTCGGTGTTGCCGCACTCGGTACCGTGGCGGTTAATCAGTTTAAGCCAGCTCCAAAAATCGATCTAGAACGTTATACCACGGTTGCCAAAGCGCAAGATCTGACCGATCGAATTACCGCCAGTGGTAATGTCATTCCCTTCCAGACGGCAAATATCAGCCCCAAGACAGCAGGGAGAGTCTTTCAGCTATTTGTCGAACAGGGCGATCGCGTCCAGCAGGGGCAGAAAATTGCCCAGATGGAAAATGCGGAAGCTCAAGCCGCCTTCGCGCAAGCGCAAGCCAACGTCCAGCAGGCTCAAGCCAATCTCAGCAAGGCGAAAAATGGCACGCGCGCCGAAGAAATTACCCAAGCTCAAGCCAAACTGACTCAAGCGCAAGCCAACCTTAACAAAGCCAAAAATGGCAATCGTCCTGAAGAAACCGCTCAGGTACGGGCAAAACTCGCCCAAGCCCAAGCCAATCTCAATCTGAGCCGATCGATCGCCCCCCAACAAATCCAGCAGGCTACCGCTCAGGTGTCGTCAAATGATGCTAGATTAAAACTCGCTCAGGCACAAGTAGATCGCAATCGATCGCTGCGCCGATCGGGGGCAGTTTCCCAGGATACACTCGATCGAGCCACTGCTGACTATCAAACAGCCAGAGCCAATCTCCTCGACGCTCAACAAAAACTTCAACAAGTTCGCAACAGCACCCAATCGGAAATCAACCAACGCCAAGCGGCTGTTACCGAAGCCCAGCAAGCGCTTCGGCAATCTCAGCTCGGTAGTCGCTCCGAAGATGTTGCCAGTCTCGCCGCTCAAGTCGAGCAAGCCCAAGCCGCCTATCAGCAAGCGAAAAATGGATCTCGCCCTGAAGACATCGCCCAACTAACCGCCGCATTAGCCGTTGCCAATGCTCAGCTCCAATCGGCTAGCTCTCAACTCCGAGATTCAACCGTCGTCGCGCCATTTGCAGGCTTGATTACCCAGCGTTATGCTAGCGTTGGGGCATTTGTGACACCGACGACTTCCGCCTCAACCAGCACATCGGCGACTTCTACTTCGATCGTGGCTTTAGCCAAAGATATGGAAGTCAAAGCCAAGGTACCTGAAGTCGATATCGGCAAAATTAAAGTCGGTCAAAAAGTCGAAATTACCGCCGATGCCTACAGCGACAAGCCTTTTCAGGGTACCGTTAGATTGGTGGCACCAGAAGCCGTCGTCGAGCAAAACGTCACTTCGTTTGAAGTCCGCGTCGCCCTCGATACGGGTAAAGAAGTCTTGCGATCGGGCATGAACGTCAACACTATATTCAGCGGTAAACGTACTAATAACGCGCTCACCGTACCCACGGTTTCAATTAGCGCCAAACGCGGTCAAACTGGTGTCTACGTCCCCGGAGCCAATAACGAACCCATCTTTAAAGTCATCAAAGTCGGTGCTAGCGTCCGCGACAAAGTCCAAGTCCTCGAAGGCTTAAAATCTGGCGATCGCGTCTTCATCGATATCCCCGCTGGATTTAAAGAAAAAATGATGGGCGATGGGAATAAGACGGGTGGGTAGTTGGGAGTTGGGAGTTGGGAGTAAATAGCGGAACTGCGTTCCCATTTAGCTCGCTGTCCCCCAATCCCCCAATCCCCCAATTCCCCAGTCGCCCTCACTCCCAACCCCCAACTCCCAACTTCCAACTCTCATGAACATCCTCGAAAGCCTAAAAATGGCAACTCAAACCCTGATCTCGAATAAACTGCGGAGCGGTTTGACGATGTTGGGGATCGTGATTGGTAATGCCTCTGTAATTGGGATGATCGGCGTCGGTGAAGGGACGCAGACCCTCGCCACCGATCAATTCAAGAATTTGGGGCCAAATACCCTCTTCATCCTCCCAGGCTCTCCTAAAGCCCAAAATATTCGCAGTGGGGGCACGCCGCCGACATTGGTACTCAGTGATGCCAGAGCGATCGCGCGTCAAGTACCATCAGTAGCTGGGGTCGCGCCAGTGCTACAGAACTCTTCTGTAGTTAGTTATCAAAGCGTTACCACGACCTCCATCATTCAAGGGACGACGGCTGACTTTCCCAGTGTGCGTAACTTTGCGGTCGATCGAGGGCGATTTGTGACGGCTCAAGATGTCAGACAGGACAAACAGATTGCGATGGTGGGGACAGATATCGCCCAACGCTTATTTGGCAATAACGATCCGATCGGCAAACAGATTCGGATCAACAATGT
Source organism: Chamaesiphon sp. OTE_8_metabat_110 (assembly GCF_031382685.1). NCBI lineage: Bacteria > Bacillati > Cyanobacteriota > Cyanophyceae > Gomontiellales > Chamaesiphonaceae > Chamaesiphon > Chamaesiphon sp. OTE_8_metabat_110. The sequence continues at coordinate 8,459 of NZ_JANMZA010000223.1, forward strand.
CAGCTTTGAAGTCGTCGGACTGATGGAGAGCAAAGGCTCCTCTTTTGGTAGCAATCAAGACGATGCGATCTTCGTGCCGATTACGACGATGAGCAAACGGATTATCGGACGGACATCACCTTTCGGGCTGCGGCTATCATTGATTTCGGTATCTGCTAAAAACAGTGAAAGCATGGATGCAGCAGAGTTTCAAATCACCAATCTCCTCCGCCAACGCCATAAAATCGTCGGCGAAGATGATTTCACCGTCCGCAATCAAAAAGATGCCCTCACGATCGTCTCCACGATTACGGGTGCGCTGACTCTATTGCTGGGCGCGATCGCCGGGATTTCCCTCCTCGTCGGCGGCATCGGCGTGATGAATATCATGCTGGTATCAGTCACCGAACGCACCCAAGAAATCGGCTTGCGGAAAGCGATCGGGGCAACCCAAAATGATATCCTGACTCAATTCACGATCGAGGCAATCATTCTCTCAGTCGTCGGCGGG
>NZ_JANMZA010000090.1:0-3322 GCF_031382685.1 Chamaesiphon sp. OTE_8_metabat_110
CAGCGCAGTTTACCTGCCCGGATGGTTAGATGCAATTAATTCCGGTACCAATTCCTTGTTCTTAACCATCGGCCCTGGTGACTTCTTAATTCACCATGCGATCGCACTCGGACTTCACACCACCACCTTGATTCTTGTCAAAGGTGCGTTAGATGCCCGTGGTTCCAAATTAATGCCCGACAAGAAAGACTTCGGCTACGCCTTCCCTTGTGATGGCCCCGGTCGTGGTGGTACTTGTGACATCTCCGGTTGGGATTCGTTCTACCTCGCGATGTTCTGGATGTTAAATACCCTCGGTTGGGTAACATTCTACTGGCACTGGAAACATCTCGGTATTTGGCAAGGTAACGTCGCTCAATTCAATGAGTCCTCGACTTATTTAATGGGTTGGTTGCGCGATTACCTCTGGCAGAACTCCTCACAGTTAATTAACGGCTACAACCCTTACGGGATGAACAACTTGTCTGTATGGGCATGGATGTTCCTCTTCGGACACCTCGTCTGGGCAACTGGCTTTATGTTCTTAATTAGCTGGCGTGGTTACTGGCAGGAGTTGATCGAAACTGTTGTCTGGGCACACGAGCGGACTCCACTTGCGAACCTAGTTCGTTGGAAAGACAAGCCCGTTGCAATGTCGATCGTTCAAGGTCGGGTTGTCGGTCTAGCTCACTTCACAGTCGGCTATATCCTCACCTACGCTGCCTTCTTAATTGCCTCTACTGCTGGTAAGTTCGGATAGTTAGTCCTGAAGTTATCACTAGTTAAATAGAATCCCTCGTCACTTGGTGGCGGGGGATTTTTAATAGATTTCAGTATCAGTCAGTTATAATCGATCTATGGATGCAGAAACAGAATCAATTACAATGAATATATTCTGAGACTAATGATGAATGATGTGCAAGATTTTGCAGAGCGTGTTAAAAAGTTTTATTACTACAGAGCATTGCTTTGTGAACAATTAATTAATGGAGCAATCACTGCTAATGGGCATGGGATAGAAATGTCGCCCGTAGATTTTAATCCCTTTGCAAATTCTTACGTTGATGCCTATGCTATTAGTTGTGCTGCCATAGATGGTTTAGCATCAATTTGGGAATCAATTAGTCAGCGTCAATGCTCAGGTAAATAGGTTTACTGCCTTTCTGATTTACTTAGATACCCAAAGTCAGATGGAACGTATCTGTACACCTTTTTTGGTTTTCTTTTTAAAAAAGCAGGGGATTGAAGAGCCATTTGCAAACGAAGTTAAAGCAAGATGGTTGGACAATAAACGCGAACGCCAATCCCATAGAGTTTACGCAGATCCTACTGTTTCAGAGCTGAAAAAGATATACGAAGACTGTCATGCACAACATCCAATCTCTGACACCTTAACCATCAAAAATCCAGACGCAGCAATTTCATTATTCACATATGCTGCGCTTATCTATAAATTCTATCGATGCTCATTTGTGCATGAATTTAGGTCATCTCAATATGTGACATTATTTAATAGAAACAATGAGATTTCAGTAAGAGAATTTTCTTACAGTACTTCACTCTCTGGAGTAGTAACAAAATTTGACCAAGTAAAACCTCAATTAGACGTAGGAATTGGTGTGCTGACGGAGAGCATTCGGAGAGGAGCAGACAACATATTCGATTTAATTGTAGATGAACAGTATACAGATATCTCATACGGCTCAGATGATGAAATAAAGTTGAAAATTAAGCAAAAAAATAAGTGACAAGATCGAGCGGGTATCCATCCAGCCATAGTCCCAGAGGCCAAAAATCTTAATGCACGGTTGTCTACCATTCGGATTGGTTATGATGTCGCAGTGGTTTTTGGTTGCAATATCGACCGCCTTAGTCGCGCGCTTTGCAATGGAGTAACTGATGATAGGGCTTTTTAGATAGATTTTAGGACTTTACATCGAAAGCTCTCTCGATATTTGACATGGTACGGAATAGCTTAAATTCTCGATCGGCAGCCACTGAGAAGAAGACTCAACAGAGAACAAATCGACTAAAATAAACTCAGTATTTAACTAACTCGGTAAGAATATGCAGCAGGCTATTTTCTGGACTGTGGAAGAAGTTGCGACCAGAGCGAAAAAGCTATATGCAGACAAGATTCGATCGATAGTCGAGCATGAAGATAATATTGGTAAAATGGTAGTAATCGATGCTGAGACTGGCGAATATGCAGTCGATCGATCGGGTATCCACTCAGCTATCGCCCTCAAAGCCAAAAATCCCAATGCTCGGTTGTTTACGATTCGGATTGGTTATGATGTCGCTGTATCTTTTGGTGGTAAAAGCGATCGAGTAAGCAATGATGCAGGGTAGAGTTAAGGACGGCAGGGCTTCAATACCAATTACTTTTCGACTATCTAATCAACCGGATTTTCAAATAGAATTTGTAGTTGACACAGGCTTCAATGACTACCTAACCCTGCCGCCCCAAGCGATTAGCGCGATGAATCTACCACAGTACTCTAATACTTCGGTCAGATTAGCCGACGGTACGGAAACAATGTTATCGATTCACTCAGCCGCGATCGTCTGGGACGAAATAGAAATTATAGTCCCTGTTTTAGCTGCGGGAGTTAAACCATTAGTCGGTACAGCTTTGATGGATGGCTATCATCTATCGATCTATTTTCAGGTCGATGGTTTCGTAAGTTTAACTGCACTATCTTAAAGTTGCTGTCAGAGTATAGCGATCTAACTCCTATTTTGACATTAGTGTAGTTTCGATTTGCAACTATCGATCGCCGACCCGTATAAAAATATCGGCGTTGAGGATACCTCAATCTGCTAGTGAGTCGATCGATCTGTAGCTCTAGCAAAATTTGAGAAATTGCTTGTAGAATATAGATTCTCAGAATATCCAGACTCGCTCGATCGACCTAGCTTACTAGGTTTCCTGCGATCGATAATCATTGATAAAATAGAGATGGTCTAAATCTACTCCGATCGCAGGTTGTCAGACTCCAAAATTTGTGACATCTCCCGATCGAATCGTCTATGGTTGAGACATCGAGTGGATTCCAGCCGATCGACAGTCTGAGCTAGCGAAAGAAAGTAACTGAAGATACATAAATTAAAGTGAAATCCTGGTAAAAGCTATAGATCGACATCAACTTCAGTATCGACATCTGAGACGACACCCAAAAGTGGCTGCTCGGTGCCCCGAAGCTATTTGAACCTGACTCTACACTAAATTATCTACCGATCGCGACCCGCACTACATCACTATGAACCACACAGATAATCATTGGCGTATGGACAGTTTCACCACTTCAACTGCTGCTAATCAAGAACCATATCTAGGCCC
>NZ_JANMZA010000099.1:0-2558 GCF_031382685.1 Chamaesiphon sp. OTE_8_metabat_110
GAATGAAACCCAACACACTCACCGATTACCCCCGGTAGGCTGTGCCTACGGCAGGCTACGCCAACGCCAACGATTGGGTGGATGTTGGGTTTCGCCTTGCTCTACCCAACCTACATATTTTGGGTGGTCACACAGTCCCCCAATCCCCCAGTCCCGATCCCATGAACCCCACAAACAACCCCCCACCACGACTCATTGCTGGCGTCGATGAAGTCGGTCGGGGGGCATTATTTGGGGTAGTTGTAGCGGCTGCGGTCATCTTACCGCCGACATTGCCGATCGAGTGTGAAAATTGGGGCGTCAAAGATAGTAAAAAACTCTCAGCTCAACGTCGCGAACGATTGGTGCCGCTCATTCAACAAGTCGCGATCGCGTCTCAGATCGGGATTGCGAGTGTAAACGAAATCGATGAGTTAAATATTCTTCAGGCAACGTTACTCGCTATGCGGCGAGCGGTGATGGGGCTAGCAGTACACCCAGAATTATGTTTGGTAGATGGCAACCAATTAATTCCCCAGCTAGATTTTTCCCAGCAAACATTAGTTAAAGGCGAGGATAAGTCTGTCGCGATCGCCGCTGCTAGTATCTTGGCAAAAGTTTGGCGCGATCGGCTCATGACAGACTCAGCCGCTATTTATCCCCAATATCACCTGAGCCAAAATAAAGGTTATGGCACCGCCGCACACTTACTGGCGATCGAGCGCTACGGAATTACGCCAGAACACCGCCGCTCTTTTCGCCCTTGTCAAGCTCGGAATGGATCGATCCACCCAACTTAGACTTCACCCATTGGCTTGCTAATGAGCAAATCCGGCACGGGAGCAGTCGCGAGATCTCTTGCCCACAGCACATAGTCAGCTAATAACTGGTGCATCAAGCGTTGTTTGAATGTATTGAGAATGCTCTTGAGCAAGCTATTTCCCGCCGACTCCACGATCGATCTGGGCATAAAGCTTAGTGCCGGGGGAAGTTCGACTTGGACTTCGAGATCGGCACAACCATCGAGATAGGTCTGCTCTTGGTACTGATGGGGCGACAATTGACCGATTAAACTCAAACTAAAGCGGCGATCGATATATTCGATGCCCCGAATTTCACACTTAGTAGAAACAATCCGCACGGTACTATCTGCTGCCGTCCACACTCGTAAAAACACCGTGGGCTGAAGCTCGAATCCAAAAAAACTTAACGTCCGCATCGTCAGGCAAAACTCATCGTCGCTGACTTGGCGAATCCGATTTGGATCGACTAGCGATCGCACCAGACGGTGCGGCTGGCGGAGATAGTGTTGAATCGGGATAGAATGCTTAGGTACGGCAATCTCCACCGATCGCGTTGCTGTAAATTTAACAATTTGCATATTTATAACAAAGAAGAATTAGCGAATCAGATCGCCGTTGAGAATTTGGAATTCTTAAAGTATGAAGATCGGGGGAGATGGAGTTGAGAGCAAATCTCGGAAACTGTAGCGAAAAAAGATTTAAGCGATCGATGGATAGTCGCGGTAATATGTATCTACTTCAAATCTTATCGCATTGGCGATTTTCCTGGGGAGAGGCTGCGCCAACGAGATTCTAGGTAAGATTAATAAAATCGGTATTTTGGCGAATTAATACTAAAATAATGCTGATAAATGTCAACTGTTTATGACTGTAAAGATCGCTCACTTGGGGCCTGTCGGTACTTATACAGAAACCGCCGCAATAGCCTACGCTCAGGCAGAGCTAATCGGTACCGAAATTGACTTACGACCTTATCCCAGCATCGCTGAGACGATCGCCGCAGTAGCTAGTGGCGCAGTAACTCTGGCGATCGTGCCAGTGGAGAACTCGATCGAGGGTGGCGTAACGATGACTGCCGATACAATCTGGCAAATTGCCGCGCCCCTCCAGATCCAACAAGCGATCGTCTTACCGATCCATCACGCCTTGATTTCGGTGGCGACTAATCTCAGTGCGATCGAGACAGTCTACTCGCATCCGCAAGCGCTGAGCCAGTGCCAGCAGTGGTTACAAGCACATCTGCCGCAAGCCGCGCGGATTGCTGGCAGCTCTACCACCGCCGCCCTAGCCACGCTAGCCGCCAATCCGCGCACCGCTGCAATTTCTTCCGTGCGAGCGGCAGATTTGTACAACCTCCCAGTCTTGCGCCAGCCAATTAACGATCGACCAGATAATCAAACTAAATTCTGGGCGATTAGTTTACAACCATCATTAGTAGGCAACTGTACCTCGGTAGCATTTAGTCTGCGATCGAATGCGCCGGGTGGCTTGATGAGGGCATTAGGCTTTTTTGCCGATCGGAGTTTAAATTTAAGTCGGATCGAGTCGCGTCCGAGCAAACGTTCCCTCGGTGACTATTTATTTTTCATCGATATCGAAACTGATGTGCATAATTGTCCTGCATTAAAATCTGCTCTTGCCGATTTAGATGCCTACGCCGAAACAGTTAAGAACTTCGGTAGTTATTACACAACTGTCATCGAGCCACTTTCCCCATCAGCCCCTACTATGTAAATCCCCTCCTTGGCGTTGCCCTGAGCTTGTCGAAGGGCAACG
>NZ_JANMZA010000103.1:0-2420 GCF_031382685.1 Chamaesiphon sp. OTE_8_metabat_110
CGTCACTACCTGGGCGAAAATATTTCCCGACTTATTTAAACCGCTGAGTGCGATGCCTGTTAGCTTGCGGCGGCATCTGCGCTATCCTCAAGACTATTTTAAGATTCAATCCGATCGATTGATGACTTATCATATGACCGATCCGCAGGTATTCTACAATCGCGAGGATCAGTGGCAAATTCCCACCGAAGTCTATGGCGACAAGCCACGCTTGGTAGAGCCGTATTATTTGATTACCAGCTTACCGACTATCCCCGTCCCAGAATTTACGCTGCTATTGCCCTATACTCCCCAACAGCGAAGTAATTTAGTCGCTTGGTTGGCGGCGCGTTCTGACGGTGAGAATTATGGCAAATTACTACTCTACACCTTCCCCAAACAACGCCAAATCTTCGGCCCCGAACAAATCGAAGCGCGGATCAATCAAGATCCGGCAATCTCTAGTCAAATATCGCTTTGGAATCGCCAAGGTTCGCGCGTGGTACAGGGAAATTTACTGATCGTTCCGATCGAGCAGTCCCTACTATACGTCGAACCACTCTATCTCGAAGCCACTCAAAATCAGCTTCCAACTCTAATCAGGGTAATTGTGGCGTATGAAAATCGGATCGTGATGGCGGAAACTTTACCCCAAGCTCTCGCCGCTATTTTCAAGTCTCCAGTAAATTCTCCCCCGCCTTAATTACATTATCTGAAATTAATTTTTAACTTTTCATCCCGATGAGCGATCGCCACTAACGAATAGTAATACATCATATTGCTATCTCTAGAATAGAAAGTGCCGGGATCTCGTGAATATCAAAAATAATCTTAATGGTGTAGAGTCTGTCTCGATCGGCTTGTCAGTTTTGGGGAGTATTGCTGCGGTTGTTACTCAGCAAGTCGCCTATGTCGCGACACCTTTAACGCTTGCCCTATCGGTAAGTTTGATGAACCGCCAAAAACAATTAATCGCCGCCGAGCAGCGGCTGGCAAACTTAGAGCATCAACTGGTTGCCTTACCTGCGGCACCCACAACAGTTGACTTCTATCGCTTGTCCGCAAGTGTGAGCGAGGATCGAGCAAAACTACAACGGCTGGGAATATTGCTAACAGAAATCGAGCAAAGAAGTGACGATCTATCCCCATTTTTGACCGAAATCGATCTCACTAAAGATTCACTCAAACAGCTTAGTTTAAATCTTGCCAATTTCGAGCAGGAATTCCATAACAGCAAAGATTCTACGCGCGTTACTAATGCAGAAAGCGGATTATTAGCAACCTCGATCGATTCAATGGCAACTCTAGAACAGAGCGAGCGATCCGATCGATTAGATAATTCACCCGTGAGATTATCACAAGAAGATCTCGATCGCGATGAAGTCTATTTATTAATTATCGAAGTCAAACAAAAGCTACAATCCTTAGAAGCAAACTCTAGAGTAGCTGAGGATTCGATCCAACAAGTTGGCTGGCGATTTTTAGAGCTAGAAAAAGCCTTTGCCGAGCGTCAAGATCCACACGATCTGCTCAAACTCAATGGTTCGATCGCCGAAATTGGGAAAGATATTCAGGGTCTCATCCTAGAATTTTCTCAGGTAAAAGACGCCCAAATTTCCCAGGTAACAGAACGAGAACTAGAGCAAGCTGCTCTCCAAGCCTCGATCGCAGCGACCAAGCAGCAGATTCAGTTATTAACAGATAACGCGATCTCGTCCGATCTCGTCGAACGTGTCAACGATCTCGATACCAGTCTGGGCGATCTGCACGACTATAATCTTAAATTGACTAATCGAATCGATAATTACACTCAACATAAATTAGATCGCGCCTAAATTTAAAATTCGATCGAGCAAGGCAGACTAGAGGTTAACACAGCAGTCTACAATAGGGAGTTGCATCTTTCCAACTAGCCGCTCGTATATGCTCCAACCCTCAACCCGTCCGCAGATCCCCACCGCTACTTGGCAACGTCAGTTTCACCAAGACTGGGAAAAACCATATACCGTCCGCTATGAGAGCAATCTCGACGATGGCCCATTTCACGGGATGCCATTAGGGGGATTCGGCGCGGGATGTATCGGACGATCGCATCGTGGGGAGTTCAATTTGTGGCACATCGACGGCGGCGAACATGTTTTTAAAAACCTTTCGGCGTGTCAATTTAGTGTCTTCGAGCTGCTAGAGAATGGCGATAGTCAGGCTTATGCCATGTCTACGCAAGCACCTGAAGATGAGAGTCTAGATCGCTGGCAATGGTATCCTCAGACGACGCCAGCAGGGCAAGGAACGGGCAATTATCAGGCTTTATATCCCCGCAGTTGGTATGGCTATGAAAACGTCTTCCAGACGCAATTAACCTGCGAACAGTTCTCGCCAATTTGGGCGGATAATTATCAGGAGACTTCCTATCCGATCGCGGTATTTGAATGGACGGCTCA
>NZ_JANMZA010000119.1:0-15228 GCF_031382685.1 Chamaesiphon sp. OTE_8_metabat_110
ATGGCGATCGCCCATTCACCAGGTTTGATCTTATCCGAATCGCCAATTTGGATGCTAGGTAGATTGCGATCGGCAATTTGCACGATCGCGACATCGGTGACTCGATCGATCCCTATGACTTTACCATCGATCGTCCGACCATCTTTGAGAGTGACGGTGACTTTGGTTGCGCCAGAGACGACGTGAGCATTGGTCATAATCTGACCGTTATTATTAATAATAAATCCCGACCCGGTGCCCTGCCTGATTTCCCGTTCTCCAGATCCACCCGATTGGGGCGCGCGATTGCCAAAGAATCGCCGGAACAGGGGATCTTCTTCACCATCTGCCATGGCAGGTCTTGCCGCGACAGTTGTAGAAGCATTAATTCTCACTACGGCGGGGCCAACTTTATCCACCACATTGGTGATGAAGTTAGTATTGACAGTGGCTAAGATGCTGCTACTATTTGCTACTTTGGGCGTAGCTACAGCCGGAGATTCCAGCGTCGTGGGTACCTGTTCTTTGGCAGCCAGATAGCCAAACGAACAACTCGCGATCGTGCTTAACAATAGCAGTGAAACATACTTGCTACCTCGGCGCAATGTTTTTAACGCTGCGGGGGAGTTTGGTGATGCAATCGGCTTGTCGGTTGTCTCTGTAGTTGGGGCGCGGTCTTCGATCGGTAGTTTTTTCTGGGGGTCTGACATACAACTCACTCTCTATACAATTCTTGTAGCAATCTCAGCTAGCTGGCATCAGTTCTTTGCTTTTAGCCGATATCGCCCGACACTCGACTATCCCTATTTTAGGGGTGAGTTTGAACTTCATGACAGTAGAGTGGCGAACTTTGTTGCCGATGCAGTGAGATCTTAACGATATTGTAAGATTTGTGGCATGGAGAGGAAAGGGTAAAAGGTAATGGGTAAAAGGTAATGGGTAAAAGGTAATGGGTAAGAGGTAAATAATTGATTGTAGTAAAGACGCAAGCGCCTAAACTTCTACCTCTTATCTCTTGGAAAATGTCTGAAAAGTATAATTGCTGCGTTTTAAGATCTAAATCCCCCAACCCTCAGAAAAATGAGCTTTAGCGGCTCGCATAATCCGGGAGGTTCCCTCTCGGATTATGCGAGACAAGACAGGGGGGATTTAGATCTTCGACACACACCGAAAAGCCTTTTCAGACACCCTCTTACCTTTTACCTCTTACCTTTTACCTCTTACCTTTTACCTAAAAAATCCCCGCTGTCTCATATAGCCGTCGGAGTACAGCGGCAATTTTGATCGTATACTGGGCATCTGCCGACCAGCGACCGTTTAATTGTCGCATCGTCGGGGCGATGCCGCGTCTGACGAGTTCAAATCTAGGTGCGACGCATTCTTGGACGAGGAGATCGTGGCTGGCGTAAGCTTTGAGTTGTTGGATGTGCGCGCGGATGCCTAGACGGAGATTGGGGAATTTCGCCCATTCGGTCTGTCGATCGCCTAAACTGGCAAAATTGTTAAATTCTGGTAAGATGGCACCGCCAAAGGTCAGGAAGCGGGTTTCTAGACACATTTGCGCGAAGGCAAGATCGTGGTTGACGCCTTCGGCTTTGGCTTCTTCGAGATAGATTCCGGGGAGATTGGGAAATTGTTCTAAGGCTTCGGGAGTATTGGCGAGGAGAAACTCATTGAGTTGAACGGGATTGGTGTGCCCCACACACATAATTCGATCGAATTCATCAGCATTGAAGGGGTGCTGGGAGCGAATATTGTAGATTTTACCAATTTCGGCAACGATCGAGATATTAAGATCGCGCAATTCGATCGCCTTTAGATAGACGATCCCCCGATAGCGGATGCGTCTAATCTGCGGATTGAGGGCGAGATTGACGCCCAATCTATCGGCAAGATCGATCGGGATATAGACATTCCCATCGATCGAGATCCCCCACTCGGGATATGGTTCGTTATTGACTTTGAGATGGACTGGTACCGTGTGGTTATTGCTAGTTGCCTGCATCTGGACATCGCGGCTCCAGGTGACTAATCCATCGGCAATCCCGAGGGCGATTTCGCGCCGATAAGCTTGAATCTTGACGCGATCTTCACTATCGAATTTGAAGCCGATTTCCATCAGTAATGATGGAATTGTCAGTCGCCGACAAAACGCTAAACTCCCCGTTCCCGTAATCGTGTCGGGCTTAGCTCCCCGACTGTGCAGGTCGGGGACGCGACTGGAAAATGCGAGTAACAACATCTGGGCGTGATTTTTGCGTTCGCCGTTTTTGGCAATATAAAAAGTACTCACTCCCCTAGTTTGAGAATGAGCGTAAGCATCAGCATGAATGCCCAAGGCAATATCACCAGGTTTGGCACGCTTGTCGATCCAGTCGATACTCAGTGCGGGTCGATCGAAATCAGGTACTGCGACTACTTCAAAACTCCGATTTCGCAATTCTGGAACGATTAAATCTCGCAAAAAGACCATTTCTTTGGCTTCGTTTGGCGCAGTACCGATCGTCTCTGGATCGTTAGCCGTTCCTTGGTCGCCGCCATAAATTGCACAGATAAAAATCCTTCCCATGAAAATTGCGCTCCTTGCTAGTTAATAATAGAGTATGTCAGCGGTAAAACGGGTCTTAATATGTCGAAATCTTGGTAAATACTAGGGGGCTATTAACTATAGTTTAGCGATCGCTTCATCAGATCGAGTTTGTAAGTCCCTATTAGCTTCTTCCGCCCGTATGCTCGTGACATTGTTCGGATCTTTACTGGTTTCAATCGTAACTTATCGACCGATCTACCGACTTGGGACATTTGGCTGTTTCGATGCTGATTCAGCTTTCCGGCTGAGTTACTTCTGCGGCACTCGACTCATTGGGCTATTTGTCGCGGTGGATCTGGTACAACCTAGCAATTTTCGCTCCCATCCCCCATCTGTCTCGAACAGGCGCTCTACTTGTCTGGGCGGGAAACCCCTGTTCCCGCACTTTTCGATCCCATCTTTTCCGGAAATAGTACGAGAATTTACGCTCCTCACTACTGGTTTACGATCGATGCCAAAGTCTAGCCAGCAATATGGGTAAGCTAGTTACATAATGCCACTGGCTACCCTAAAGTAGTTGATAGTCGATCGCTCCAAGTTGAGAGTTAATACATCGAGCAAATTAGCTCCCAGCGAGCAGCTAGCTGTCACGTCATCATACTACTACCACTTGGTAACTAATGTATATTTATTTACACGGGTTTGCGTCTGGCCCAGGATCGACAAAAGCGATCTACATTCGGGAACAGTTTGCTAAGTTGGGCATCAAGTTAGAGGTTCCCGATCTCAACCAGGGAGACTTCGCCCATCTGACAGTCTCGCGACAGATCGCTCAAGTTGTGGATTTATTTCCCGATGATGGCGAGCCAGTCACGCTCATTGGCTCTAGTCTCGGGGGCTGGGTGTCTACAATTATCGCTCAAGACTATCCACAAGTCGAACGGTTATTCTTACTGGCACCTGCTTTTGATTTTTTGAATCATTGGCTACCGAAAATTGGCGATCGCCAGTTAAGTTCGTGGAAAAATACCTACTATCTACCTATCTACCATCATGCTCTCAAAAATTTATCACCCCTACATTACAATTTCGTTGTTGACGCTCATCGATATCCTCTTTCTCAGATCGATCGCGCCCTTCCAACTCTAATTATTCACGGGATTGATGATGACGTAATTCCGATCTCTGCCAGTCGAGATTTTAGCAAGCAGCGGCACTGGGTGGAGCTTATGGAGTATTCGAGCGACCATCAGCTCACCAATGTCACCGATCGGATCTGGCAAAAAGTATGTGACTTTTGTCACTTATAACTAAATCTCATCATCCTTTTAGATTACCTTGAATACTAATGGTGACATTGACGGGTCTAACTAAATTGCCTTAAAATATTAACTAACCTTGAAGTTAGTTAAGTGTTAGTATCTAAAGCCGATCGCACTAAGCAAAGAATTATCGAACAGGCTGCGGTTGTTTTCAATCAAAATGGTTATGCCGGATCGTCGATCTCAGCTATTATGAAGCTGACAGGGTTGGGGAAAAGCGGCATTTATCATCATTTTAAAAGCAAAGATGAAATTGCGATCGCAGCATTCGATTATTCTCTCGGCTCGATCCTCGAAGCAGTAATGGCACAAGTGTCGAGCCAAGCTACAGCGATCGATCGATTACATGCTTTTGCCAACAGTTTTCGGGGCTTTACCACCCAACCAATCGTCACAGGTGGCTGTCCGATTTTGAACACGGCAATCGAGAGTGACGATACTCACCCCCTGTTACGCGCTCACGTCCAAGATGCCGTTAATAGTATTCGGGCGCTGATTGCCAGCATTATCGAGCTAGGCATCCGTCAGGGCGAAATCGTCGAGACAATCGATCGCGAGCAAGTAGCGACGATTTTATTCGTGACGATCGAAGGGGCAATTATGATGAGCAAATTATACAGTGATGATATTTATCTCGATCGAGCGATCGAGCATTTACATCAATATATTAATAGCCTAGCCATCTAAATTAATTGAGAATTGAGAATTAAGAATTGAGAATGCAAACACGCAGAGGTTCCCTGGCGCATATGTTGCACCAATCAAATCAAACCCCTGCGTCTCGTTAAAGTTTTCCCCAAAGCCCAAAGCCCAATACCTAATACCTACTGTATCGGAGAACCGTCTGCGGCTTCGAGGACAAACCCCAGATCGGCAATGGTGTCCCAATCTTGAGTCGCCGACTGTCCGGGAGTCGTCAGATAATCGCCGACAAAAATCGAATTAGCTACATACAATCCTAACGGCTGGAGCGATCGCAGATGCACTTCCCGACCGCCAGCAATCCGAATTTCTTGGGAAGGTAAAATCAATCTAAATAAACATAACATCCGCAAACATTGCTGTGGAGTTAGTTGTTTGATGTCTGCAAACTTAGTCCCCGGAATCGGAATCAGAAAATTAATCGGTACGCTAGTGACGCCTAATTCCCGCAGTGACAGGGCTAAATCGATGACATCATCATCGGACTCACCCATCCCCAAAATCCCCCCCGAACAGGTCGTAATCCCCGCAGCCTGGACATTTTTGACAGTCTCGACTCGATCGGTATAGGTGTGAGTCGTGGCAATATGTTCGTGATTGGTTTGTGAGGTATTGAGGTTATGATTGACTCGATCGACACCAGCATCCGCCAGTCGTTGAGTTTGTTCGGCAGTTAATAAGCCCAAACAAGCGCAAACTTTAAGATCGTAATTAGCTTTAACTTCTCGCACGGCATCTAATACTTTACCAAACGTCGCCTCATTGGGCGTGCGTCCGGAAATCACCATGCAGAAAGTCCCCGCTTGGAGTTCGACGGCGCGTTTGGCGGCGTCGAGAATTTTGGACTGCGCCATCAGGGGATATTTTTCGATTTCGGCGGTGGAAATCTTGGACTGCGAGCAGTAATGACAATCTTCAGGGCACAAGCCACTCTGAGCGTTGAGCAGATAATGCAGCCTGACGCGATTGCTCCAGTAGTGACGGCGCACTCGATAAGCAGCGGCAATTTGGTCGAGCAACACCTCATCTCTAGCCTGGAGTACGCTCAGGGCTTCCTCCCTAGTCAAGATCTCCCCAGCAAGCGATCGATCGGCAAGGGTATTCCAAGTGGGTGCTGTCAATAACATGAAACTTAAGCGTCTAAAGTGTCGAGCGACCATCTATTATCGCACCAAATGAACTGGGTGCGATCGCGATCGATACTTCCCGCTCGCCAGAGTTACCCTGCGAACACAAGTAGGTTGGGTAAAGAGCAATCGCTACACTTGTTAGGACATACCCCCGACTCCTCTTCAGAAGTCGGGGGTATTGCAGAAACCCAACACACTCAAAGATTACCTCTCGGCGCGGCTGTGCCTATGGCAGGCTACGCCAACGCCAACGATTGTGTGGATGTTGGGTTGAGAGAAGCGAAACCCAATCTACAGATAGATTGTAGTAACTTAACTAGATTTACTTTGTCTGACGTAATAGCTCGACCGTTTTTTGGTAATCATTCATCTGTCCCTGCTGGCGGAATAATTTCGCGCCAGTAGTGAGATCGGCAACCGCACCCTTTTTGTCACCCAGTGCTAATTTCACCGCCCCCCGATTGCTGTAAGTTTCCGCATCTTGGGGATTGAGAACGATTGCTCGATCGAAATCGCTAATTGCCCCTCGATTATCGCCTAGCTCAAATTTCGCCACACCTCGATTGTAGTAGGTCAAGGCATCTTGAGGATTAAGTAAGATCGCCTGAGTATAATCGGCAATTGCCCCCTGTTTGTCGCCCAGTCCGAGTTTCGCTGCTGCGCGATTGGTGTAGGCTTCGGCATACTTAGGATAGATCTCAATTGCTCGATCGAATTCTAAAATTGCCCCTTGTGCATCGCCAGTATGCAGCTTCAGCGTACCGCGATCGTTAGAATCGATCGCTGGAGCTGGTGTGCGAAGTGGTAGGCTCGAAGAGGATTGAGCAATCGGCATCGAGACCATTAATAAAATCGGGGTGAGAAGCAAAAGGGCGAATTTCATGGGGTATCTGACAATTTTTTGGAGTTGAACTATTGTGGATGCGATCGCATTCTTGGTACGGATAGCAGCTAAACAGGGAGCCAATTTGGTTAAAACTAAAAACTATCGATCGTGTTTTCCGGCAAAAACCGAGTCGATGAGCAGGAACTAACATGCTGCTAACCATCGCATTTTTTTAAGGCGATCGCATCTATCGATCGAATGGGAGTAGGTCGGCGATCGAATCCTAAAAGCACTATATAAGTAGAAATTGAGGAAATTGTGAGTGCAGAATATGGGAGTAACGATAGTTACCCCCACATTGGTCGATCGGTTAGAACTAATATAGCCTGACTATATCCCTAAATCTGCTGCAATCCGGTGAGCGCAAGCAAACCCCGAGAAAGCCACTGCATTTAATCCTTGTCCGGGAAAGGTACTATCCCCGACACAATACAAATCCGGTACCGCCGTGCGATTGAATGGCATATTTAATAGTCCCGGCAACTTCCGGCGCGGCACTGGCCCATAGCTGCCATCAGCACGTCCTAGAAAGCGGCGGTGCGTACGCGGTGTACCCACCTCCATGAAATCTAATCCCGCATTTAAGCCAGGGAAAATCCGCTCTAGTCGATCGAGCAATACCCCCGCGCGCGCCTCTTTTTTAGCGGCATAGTCACTCGGCGATAAACCTTCCCAATCGCTCATCCAACTGGGAGTAAACGCATGGATAATGTGATATCCCGCAGGTGCCAAGCTCGGATCGAGCAAAGTCGGAATCGACACAAAAATCGTCCCTTCCGGCTCCTCCATCTGAGTCCAATCTTCGAGCAAGACATGATGACACTCGGTACCCGCAGGCAGTACACTCGCCTCGACACCCAAGTGCAGACTCAAAAAAGCTGGCGACTTCTGATAACGTGATTGCCATTTGCGCTCCTTCTTGGGCATTTCATCTGCGGGTAAGAGCTGCTCGAAAGTATCCCAACGCGTGGCATTAGACACAATCTTCTTGGCTCGAAAAGTCTTGCCATTTGCCACTTCTACCCCGACAGCTTTACCCTGCTCGGTGATAATTTTTGTCACCCGGCACTTGTAGTAAATTTTGCCCCCAGCTTTTTCTAAGCCAGTTACTAACTTTTGGGCGATTTGACCGACACCACCTTTAGGATAATTAATACCGCCATAATGTCGATCGGAAAAGACCATTCCAGCATTAATCATGGGCGTCATTTCCGCAGGTACCACCGACCAGATATAACACTCGATATCGATAAATTTCAAGACGTTTGGATCTTGAATATATTTGCGGGCAATATCGCCCACATTTAAAGGTAAATACTTAACCAAACCCAGACAAGCAGCCGGATGTTGAAAGAATACCCGCATCAGATATCGCAACTCCTCAAGCGATAACAAATCCATCGCATTCAGGCAATTAAATACCTGCCAACACTCATCATAAAACTGCCTAATTCCCTGGGCTTCATGTGGGAACCTGGCAATTACTTCTTGTAAAAACTGCTCGTAATCTTGATGGACTTTAATATCCAAATCGTCAGGTAAATGATATTGCACCTGCACCGGGTCGGGGATCGTTTCGATACTCTCGCCCACCGCCGCCAGCGCCCGCGTCAATAAATTGGTAGTTCCCTGCTTGCCAAAGCCAAAGATCATCGAAGCACCGACATCAAAACGATAGCCCTCGCGATCGAAATAGCCCGAACTGCCGCCAGGAATCAGATACCGCTCCAATACCAATACTTTTGCACCCTTCGCCGCCAACTGAGTTGCCGTCACCAATCCCCCAATTCCCGAACCGATAATAATCGCATCAAAAATGGTTCTATCGTCCAGCGAAGCAACAGTTTCGGTACTAGCACTCACAGTCATAAATGAATCTTAAAAAAATCTAAAAAGTCATACGCTTTCTAATTTTACTGCTTTTTTCCTAGAAGCAGAACCACAAATCCGTAACTGTTAGTAGCCACCACCATTAGAATTTATCGTCTGTCCGGTAATCCAGCGCGCATCATCACTCGCAAGCCACCCAATCAATCTGGCGGCATCCTCTGGCTGACCCCATCTTCCTTGGGGATTGGCACTGCGAATTAACTCGTGCAACTCGGCATCCGCCCACGCTGTATCCGTCGCGCCAGGGTTGACCGTATTGACGGTGATGCCGCGTGAAATCAGATGTGCTGATAAGCTCAGCGTCAGTTGCTGGACGGCACCCTTGGACGCCACATAAGCCAGCTCACCAGGCATCGGCGTCAGATGTTGTCCCGAAGTTAGCAAGATGACTCGACCGGAACTTTGCTGATGTTGAACCGCAAAAGCTTGCACCAATAGCAATGTCGCGCGCACATTTATATGCAAATGCCGATCGATTTCGGCGGCGGTGAGCTGTTCTAAGGCACCCATCGTACTGTAAGTATGGTTTGCAACTAAAATATCGATCTGTCCCAAGCTTTGCACTGCGGCATTCATAATCCGATCGGGTGTCGTCGGCTCGCTAAAATCGCCCTCAGCATGGGCGATTTTGGTGCCAGATGCTTCGAGAGTGGTAATTAGGGAAAAGATGCCATCCGCATCGGCTCCCCACTCCCGCTCGGCATCATAGGGCGTGTAGGAATGAATAAATACATCTGCTCCCAGCATGGCTAGGCGTTGGGCAATGGCAAACCCGATCCCTTTGCGCCGACTGACGCCTGTGACTAGCGCAACCCGCCCTGTTGTATTTAAGCTGTCATTCATTTAACTTACATATCTCCGCACGATAAGTTTATCGCCCCCAGGTAGAAATAAACCACCCGATCGCGATGCCTAAGCCACCAAATCTCACAGCTTGCCAAAAGGGTTCCCACATGTTCAATAGTTGGGATTCTAATGTAAAACTTAGTTCTTCCAAACGCGATCGAATTTGTGAGAGTTCCTGCTTGACTTCCGAGTTCTTGCTGCCTTTGTGTTTCAACTCATTGCGCTGACGCTCTAATACTACCCGTTCCCGCTCGGCTAACTCGATCTCTGCCTGACGCTGTTTGAGAGTGGCGATCGCTTGTTCTAAGTCGGCAATTTCGCGATCGAAGTCGATCGTTTCATCAACAGGGGTAGCATTGTGAGTCATAGTCGGCGATACAATTTGGATAGCGTTACTATTAATATGCCTAAATTCAGGTCATAAATCTCATGTCTTCCACTACAGACGATCTTACCACCCTAGAACTGGCTCAAGCCCTCGCCGAACGGCTGCGAATTGCGGAGACAGATTGGCACAGACTCAAATCAAATCGTCCCGCACGGGCGAAGGAACAGGCAGCAGCGGGGTTAGTATTTTTGCTCAAAGATAATCCCGAGGATGCTTTAGCGCGGTTTTCACAGGCAGTAGGGTGGCTGGATAAGTCGATTTCGGCTCCGCCTTGTCCCTCTCATGGCGATCGAGGTAAGTAACGTGAGTTCGGGATAAGAAATGCCTGGAGACTGGAAGTCTCCGCTTGTGATGCAAAGTCCGCCTACGCGGACTAGTTAATCAGTCCGCGTAGGCGGACTTTGTGACACTAGCCCCGATTTTAATCGAGGGCGGTGCTGGATCAAAGCCAATATCCTTATCCCGAACTGACGTTAAGTAGTCTCGCGAATGTCTCGCTCGGCTGAATGCAGTCGCTCTCGGCTGCGTCTAGACGCCGGGAATACCTGGTACAATAACAGCAATAGTGGACAATTATCGACGAAATAATTCCACTAAACGCGTAGCGCAATTCGTCTACTTTGCTTGCGAAGATAGGAGCTTTTGTGACTGGGCGATCTTAGAAGTTAGGGGCGATCGAGTATTGAGGATGTGAGGAAGGCAATGCCGAATACTACAGTGCGATCGATCGGGATGGTAGTGGCAGATCTGGAGCGATCGATCGATTTCTATACTACCGTCCTCGGATTTACCAAAATTACCGATCGACAAGTAATCGGTCGCGAAAGTGCCGATGTCTCCCCCTGGCAACCAGAGGACTTGCCAGCAGAGATCGAGATCCAACTGCGAGTAGTCGAGTTGCAACTGGGTAGGGAGACGATCGAATTGACGGAATTTCTCAGCGCTAAAGGCAGAACGATTCCGGTAGATACGCGCAGTAACGATCGCTGGTTTCAGCATCTGGCGATCGTCGTCAGCGATATGCACCGCGCCTACCAGCATCTGCGCCAACATTCCATCGTCCAAGTCTCTCCCCACCCTCAAACTTTACCTGCTGCAAATCCTGTAGCTGGCGGCATTCAAGCGTTTTATTTTCGAGATCCCGATGGGCACAATCTCAAATTAATTCACTTTCCCGCCACTAAAGGCGATCCAAAATGGCAGGAAGCTGGCGACGCGCTATTTTTGGGAATCGACCATACAGCGATCGTCGTGAGCGATACGGCGGCGAGTCTGGCTCTTTACCGCGATCTGTTGGGGCTGCAATTGCAGCAAGAGAGCGAAAACTTTGGGGTCGAGCAAGAGCAGCTTGGCGGCATCGCCAATGTTAAATTCCGCATCAGCAGCCTCTCAGCGGCAGAGGGGATCGGGATCGAGCTAGTGGAATACTTATCGCCGACTACCGGACGCCCCATTCCTGCCGATACCCAATTCAACGACCTCTGGTGCTGGCAAACCGCGATCGTCGTCGATGATGCGATGGACACTATTGAGCGACTCAAAACCGCTCGATGCTCCATTGTGTCCGCAGAGGTATCACTCAGTACCGAATCAGACTTAGAATTCGATCGCCAGTTCCTCATTAAAGACCCAGATGGGCATCTGATTCGACTAGCCGATTGGGCGTAAAAAGCAACTGTAAACTACTACTAAAATAGCGTGAAAACCGCTCCGAGTATTCATTACAGGCTAAGATTGCTAGCTTTATAATGAGAGTATAGAGATAGCAAAGGATGACCCCCTAAGTGAAGATTCAACCCTCTGTACTAGTTCACCTCGGATTTGGTAAGTACGTCCGATCGGACAATGTTGTCGCCCTGATACCCCTAGAGCAGGAACGCGGCCCCGGACGCCGGACGATCGTCTATTTGCAAGGTCAAGAGGAGCCGATTGTAGTGTCTCGATCGGAAGATACGATCGTCCGGGACTTGGTACAAGAGCCACATGAAGTAACCCAATCCCGTCAGCAACAAGAGATTTTGCGGGACTTATTGCAAAACCTCGATGGTGTCAACGCCACCGTCCGCAGGATCAGTCGCGATGAAGGCGGTCTCGATCTCGATCGACTCGAAGATCGGATTGCCAAGGTTCTAGAAAATTAGGTTCATTTAGTTTACTGACAGCGAAGGAGGGTGCCCCTCCTTCGCTGTTTTGCTAATGTTCTATGGTAATATCAGCAGCAATTTTCGCCTAGATAACGATCGGAAGTTGTGGTGCCAAGCGGAGCGGTAAGCGATATATACTGGTGAGCTTCGTTTTTCCTAGTGGGGGCAGAACCCGGATCTGGGGGTTGTCTTGACGCGCTATACCTGGAGGGAACCTCCAGAGCGCGCGTCGCTCCGACCCCCAGCCCCCCCGTTGAAAGCGGCTCGCGCTCCTCGGGTTCCCCGAGGGTTTAGCGAGACAAGACAGGCGGAACGCCGCCTCTCAAACTCTCCTGCGTATGGTTCGATCTGTGTGAAGCGTGGAGCGGCACTCATTCCATTCTGGATTTTAGTTGGAAGTTATTCGGTTGAAATTTTGCTGACACAAGATTTGTATGTTGGGTTGAAGAATGAAACTCGGGCACACCCAACTAGTGGCTAGCGTGAAAGTATTGCCAGCAGGTACGCGCGATTTCCCACTCTTCCTGGGTATGAATCGTCAGCACTCGGACTGGTGAGGCGCTGGTTGCCAGATCGCGATCGTCATTAGAGGACATCCCAGCAGACGTAGCGACCCGATCGAGTGCCGGGTCGATCTCTACTCCCAGAAAGGCTAATTTGGTGACTACCGCCGCCCGAATCTCGCAATTGTTCTCCCCCACGCCGCCTGTGAAAATCAGGGCATCTAAGCCGCCCAGAGCAGGGATGAGGGATGCAATTTTGGCAGCGAGTCGATCGATATACATCTCTAGGGCTAGTCGCGATCGGACATTACCCTCGGCGATCGATTTCTCGATTTCCCGCACGTCATTAGATACCCCCGAGACACCCAATAGTCCCGACTCAAAATTTAAGATTCGATCGAGTTCGGTAACTGTGTATTCCCCTTCTCGCAAGAGATGGAGCAGGATACCCGGATCGATCGAGCCACACCGCGTCCCCATCATCAAACCATCTAAGGGGGTAAAGCCCATCGTCGTATCGATACACCGTCCCGATCTCATCGCGGCTAGCGAACAACCATTACCCAAATGACAGCTAATCGATCGCAATTTAGCAGCATCTCGCTCTAATATTTTTGCAGCTCTTTGGGTGCAATATTGATGACTGATGCCATGGAATCCATATTTTCTAATCCCCCGTTCCAGCCATTGATAAGGCACGGGATAAGCATACGCCACTTCGGGGAGATTTGCATAAAAAGCCGTATCGAATACGGCGATTTGCGTGAGCTGATGTGCTGCCGATCCAGACTCATTACTACTTTGTTCGATCGCGGTAATTCCGATTAAATTAGCTGGATTATGTAGCGGCGCATAGATAGACAATCGATCGATTTCGGCTTTAACATCATCATCAATTAGTGTCGGCTGCTGATATTTGCTGCCACCATGAACTACCCGATGTCCGATGATATGGATGTCATGAATATTCTGGACAATCTGGGTTTTACCGCTCCAGACCCAACTTAATAACTCCTGGATATCTTCAGCCCGACTCATACCCGATCGCTCGTCACTGACTGACTCTTGGCTGGTTTGCGCCTTTAATACGGCGTTGCCATTAGTATCCCAGTTAACTTTTCCCGTCCATAAAGGGGCGATCGGCTCTGAGGGGATATAGTCATCACTCAATCGATAAAAACTAGATTTAAAACTACTCGATCCGGCGTTTAATACTAAAATATCGATTTCATGATTTGACATCTATTTCCCAACAATAAAAGTTAACTGAGTTAGCTGCTCACTATTCACTATCCCCTATCCCCTATCCACAAAAGCACGAACACAGCATATTTCACTCTACCTTTCGACCGAGTGTAATCTCCTTCTAACGACAGTGGTCGATAGTGGCGATGGTTAGTAGCGTGAAGAGGTTAAATTAGGAGATTGATGTGGTCACAAGTATCTCAAATCTACATCCCAATCTGACTCAAACTGTTACTTTATCAACACCTCTGAACCCGTCAGAGTTACATCAACTGCACGGATTTTGGCGAGCTTGTAATTATCTGGCTGCGGGGATGATTTATCTTCAGGACAATCCGCTCCTCCGCGAACCTTTGCGCGCCGAACACATCAAAAATCGCTTGCTGGGTCACTGGGGCACTAGCCCCGGATTGAGCTTCATTTATACCCACGTCAACCGCATTATCAATAAATTCGATCTCAACGCTATTTATATTACAGGCCCCGGACATGGCGCTCCAGGCGTATTAGCTCCGGTCTATCTCGAAGGCAGCTACACGCAGATCTATAGCGATAAAACCGAAGATCTCGACGGGATGCTGGCTTTTTTCTGCCAGTTCTCTTTTCCGGGCGGGATCGGCAGCCACTGTACGCCGGAAACCCCCGGCTCGATCAATGAAGGGGGGGAACTCGGTTATAGTCTGGCTCATGCTTATGGGTCGGTCTTTGACAACCCAGACTTGATTAGCATCGCGGTTATCGGCGACGGCGAGGCGGAAACTGGACCGTTAGCGACCGCTTGGCATTCCAATAAATTTCTCGATCCGCGTCGGGATGGGGTGGTGTTGCCGATTTTGCACCTGAATGGTTATAAGATTAATAACCCGACTGTCTTAGCCCGCATCAGTCATGAAGAATTGGAGCAGTTGTTACAAGGTTATGGTTATACTCCTTACTTTGTCGAAGGGGACGATCCAGATATTATGCACCAGTTGATGGCAGCAACACTCGAGCGCTGTATTGAAGCCATTCACCAGATCCAATCCCGAGCGCGTCATGAGGGCGATATCGAGCGTCCGCTATATCCGGCGATCGTCTTACGCTCTCCCAAAGGCTGGACTTGTCCCGCCGAACTCGATGGGCATAAACTAGAGGGTTCCTGGCGATCGCATCAAGTGCCGCTCAAGGAAGTCAAACAGCGCCCCGAACAGCTAGAAATGTTGTCTGACTGGCTCCACAGCTATCGTCCCGAAGAATTATTTGACGAGCGGGGGACATTGAAACCAGAGTTTCGGGCGGTTGCGCCCCAGGGCGAGCGGCGGATGGGAAGCAATCCTCATGCTAATGGCGGTCTGCTGCGGAAAGTGTTGCGGTTGCCCGATTTTCGGAATTATGGGGTGGATATTGCTACTCCCGGACAGACCTTAGTTTCTAATACTCAGCCGCTGGGCGTATTTATGCGGGATATCATCCGCGCCAATCCTACCAATTTTCGGTTATTTGGGCCGGATGAAACGGCTTCCAATCAACTGCAAATGGTCTATGAAGCCACTAAAAAGGTGTGGTGGGGTCAGTACCTGCCGGAAGACGCTGACGGAGCTGAATTAGCTCTCGATGGGCGGGTGATGGAAATTCTCAGCGAGCATACCTTAGAGGGCTGGCTGGAGGGCTATCTGTTGACGGG
>NZ_JANMZA010000129.1:0-2792 GCF_031382685.1 Chamaesiphon sp. OTE_8_metabat_110
CTGGCGATCCGCCAAATTCGACCGCAATTGGTTGCTACTAATCGGTTCGCGCTCCAGCGCCAGCCAGTAGACTAGTTGTTGTTCGATCGGCGATAACCGCTCGAATTGCCGTTGGAGGATATCATCGATATTCCGAAACTGGAGTTGACCCTTCTTCATGAGGGGGTAAAGCTCCAAGATTTTTTCGCCACCGCCAGTCATTTCGATGGCGGTAATGATGGCAATTTTCAGCGCGAGGGGATTGCCGCTATAGTGGGCGTGAACTTCCTGCCACATCTGCTCGGGTAGCTCTGGCGAGCCGTAAGACTGGATCAGTTGATGTCCGGCGACTGAGGTCATCCCATTAATAACCAGCGAGCGCACTAGCTGGGGGTTGACGATTTGCGATCGGGCGATGGTGTGGGGTTGTTCGCGCCCGGTAAAGATCGCACAACTTTGATGCGGTAGCTCGCCCAGCGCTCTAAACAACCGATCGTAACTTTCATATCCTGGTAGATATTGCCCCGATTGCACTTTGCCTTCGAGGATCGATTCGACATTATCCAAGACTAGCAGACAGCGATTGCGCCGCAGACCAGCAATTACTAACTCGATTTGCGCTTCTAGCGAACTTGGTAAATCTCCAGATTGCGAGTTCAAACAGTGCAGTAAATCGCTGCATAGTTCGGAAACTGGCGGTAGATTGAGTAACGATCTCCAGATGGTGCGATCGAAATAGCCTTCCAGTTGCCGTGCGATCTTTAGAGCTAGGGTCGTTTTACCCATCCCACCCATCCCGAGTAAGAAAATCATCCGACACTGCTCGTGCAGACACCAGTCGGTGAGCATTGCCAGTTCCTCAGTGCGTCCGTAAAACCGATCGGGTTCGGGATCGTGCGCTGGTGAGGATGCAGGAGCGCGATCTGCGAGCGCAACACCATCTGACACCGACTGGAGCCAATTATCGGGATTTTCGACGGGTTCAGATCCCAAATGGCGGGGTGACGCTGGCTGATATCCCGGCTGCTTGGTATGCCACAGTAATACTGCTGCCAAACTATTTTTGGTCACTTTTTGACCGAGGCGGGTACTTAATAACTGCCACAATTGTGCGCCCGTTTCCCGAATATACCCAATCTGATAGCCTCTAGGAGTTTCGGGGGTGGCAATGTCGGCAACTTCGGCTTCAGTCGTGCTGGCTTCTAAAAGTTGCTCGGACGGGACATCAGTTCTGGCGACGATCGCAATTTCTTGATAGCTGCGCCCTGCGATCGCACCGCGAATTACCTGCATCTGCACGGAATTCAGCAATTTGGGAGCCAAAATAGTTTCAATAATCGCGATCGCTCGATCGGCATCCATAGGTAAATAAGTTGGTATTTGGTACTTTGACTACATTCGAGGTCGGTTGGTTGACACCGATAAGAGCAAAAATTACTGCCCGTTGCCACTACCGATCGCAGATTGTCAAATCTGCAACACCATAAATCCGTCCGCCACCGATTCTTCTCACGGAGCGACCCAAATCACGCGGAGGTTCCCGACCCATGGCTTTGGGTCAGCGATTCGCGAGCGAGATTAATCTCGATTTTAAGTTACCCAGTTGTAGAGATCGTACCTTTGAACCTACTTTTTCCATACCTTTATATCTAATTACTAGCTCTTAGGTAAGTTAAGGTATGGCTACAGAGTGTTTGTGTGTTCAACTTTTGATTTTTTTGGTTTGAATTCCTTCATTGGAGCTACCTCCCAAATCAATCAGCCTTGAGAATGATTAGTACCGATCCAATGGACTACATCTTCTCAAGGGTTTTTTTTGCCGACGAAAGTTAGGTATTAGGCTTTAGGCTTTAGGCTTTAGGCTTTAGGCTTTAGGTTTTCGGGGGGAAAGGGGAAAGGGTAAAGGGGAAAGGGTAAAGGGTAAAAGGTAATGGGTAAAAGGTAATGGGTAAAGGGTAAAGGGTAAAGGGTAATGAACAATTCTTTATCCCCCAGTCCCCCAGTCCCCCAGTCCCCCCGTCCCTCCAACTCCCAACTCCCAACTCCCAACTCCCAACTCCCAACTCTCCCACTCCCATCTCTATCCACTAATAATCCCTGCCGGGTTCGGGAAACCGCACACGGATCGATCGGCATCCGTTTAGCACTCCTCCTCATAGAGTGCTAAATTTTGGAAGAGATGATTACAACAAAATAATATGGCAAAAATCATAGCGTTTAACGAAGAGTCCCGTCGTGCCCTAGAACGGGGTGTCAACGCCTTGGCAGATGCAGTTAAGATTACGTTAGGCCCTAAAGGTCGTAACGTCCTGTTAGAAAAGAAATTTGGCGCACCGCAGATCGTTAATGATGGGATTACCGTCGCCAAAGAGATCGAACTATCCGACCCCTTAGAAAATACAGGTGCCAGACTGATCCAAGAGGTCGCGGCTAAAACCAAAGACTTAGCTGGCGATGGTACCACTACAGCCACCGTCCTAGCCCAAGAAATGATCCGCGAAGGTCTCAAAAACGTCGCTGCTGGCAGCAATCCGATCGGGATCAAACGCGGCATGGACAAAACTGTCACCATGTTAGTCGCCGAAATTGCCAAGCTCGCTAAACCCGTCGAAGGCAAAGGCATCGCCCAAGTTGCCAGCGTCTCGGCAGGTAACGATCCCGAAGTTGGCGAAATGATCTCGGCAGCGATGGATAAAGTCACCAAAGATGGTGTCATCTCCGTGGAAGAATCCAAGTCCCTCACCACCGAACTCGAAGTCGTCGAAGGGATGCAGATCGATCGCGGTTATCTTTCTCCCTACCTCGTCACCGAC
>NZ_JANMZA010000208.1:0-2434 GCF_031382685.1 Chamaesiphon sp. OTE_8_metabat_110
AATATCGGCAAACTAGTCGAAATTGGGGGCGACTAGTCAAACTAATGGCGGTGATGTCGCTCGTCGATTATGGAGCGAGCGACATCACCGCCAGCAATGCCTCAATCATCCTTATTTTGGCATTGCTGAATTAAGGTATGAAAACATAGGTAGGGGCAATTCATGAAGCGACCGAAATCGCGCTGAGGTTTCCTCAGCGCGATTTCGGTCAAGACATTGCCCCTACCTACGTTTCTAGACATCAAAAATATCCCTTATCATACTTGCATTCTGCAACGCTCTTATTTTCATATATGTCTAAATTACGAGTTCTTCATTTAGTTGGTTCGGCAGTAAGCGAATTTTACGGCGATTTATCGCGATTGTATGCGCGGGATTGTCTGGAGAACACCGCAGATCCACTTCTGTACGAGTTTCACATTGCCTATATTTCACCCGACAAAACTTGGCGGTTTCCAATAGATCTGAGTAAAGAGGCGATCGCGTTAGCCCAGCCTCTGTCACTAGCAGCAGCTATCCCAATCCTAGAAAAGCTTCAGATCGATGTGATGGTACCCCAGATGTTTTGCATCCCAGGGATGACTCAGTATCGCGCCCTATTCAATTTGTTGAATATTCCGTACGTGGGTAATCCTGCCGCACTGATGGCATTGGTTGCTGACAAGGCGAAGACGAAGGCAATTGTTGCCACTGCTGGTGTAATTGTGCCCAAAGGAGAGGTGCTCCGCGCTGGAGATCCGCTGACACTGGATTTTCCATTGGTGATTAAGCCGATGGATGGGGATAACTCGATCGGCGTTACCTTAGCTAAGGATGCTAGTGAATACGATGCCGCATTGCAAGTAGCTTTGGCTCAGAGCAATGAGGTATTGGCAGAAACATTCATCGAACTGGGTCGAGAAGTCCGCTGTGGGGTCATCGATCGAGCTGGTACGCTAATCTGTCTTCCACTGGAAGAGTACGCCTTAGATGCCAAAATGCGACCGATTCGCAGTTATGCTGACAAGCTCAAGGAGAATGATGGCGATTTGGACTTTGCCGCCAAGGATGGCAATAAGTCATGGATCGTCGATCCGCGCGATCCGCTCACCGAGCGAGTAGGTGCGATCGCGAAAAAGTGCCATGTCGCGCTCGGCTGTCGGCACTACAGTCTGTTTGATTTTCGGGTCGATCCGCAGGGCAATCCGTGGTTCTTGGAAGCGGGACTGTTTTGCTCTTTTGCCAAGACGAGCGTACTGTCGGAGATGACCAAAGCCGCCGGGATACCCTTAGCAGAATTCTTTGATGAGATGCTACTGGCGGCGGTGGGGACGCGCTTGTAGTGGGTTGTCACTATTTTACCAACTGTCCTATCCCCTAAAGCCCAAAACCCAAAGCTTAAAGCCTCCTAAGCTGCATCCATCCAGTCGTAGATCCGATCGAGTTGTTCGATCGTTACTAGTCCGTACTGCCAGAGTAACATTGGCAGTGGGCCTGGATTGTGCTCGTTTTGTTTGAGGACGATCGCCATCGAAGATGCCGAAATCGCTAGGTCTTCTTGCAAGAATCGAATTAATTTTGTCACTGGGGTAGATGAGATCATTGCCGTACCTCCGGCTAAATGTTAAAAATGTGTTTATTAAATAAAGAGCAGAGTCAGTACCTTACCAATGTTCTCACCTAGAGCTTTGGGGATAAGCAATGTTTGCTCTGGATCTTCAGCGGTTGCGGTCTAAATTACAGAAAGATTCAAAAAGATTTTAAATTAATGATGCTTTTAGTCGCAGATCGATCCATAACGATCGGGAGTACAGAAGTGACTGAAATGAGATGACAGCAGTTTCTGAGTCTAAAGATGTGATGGACCTTAAATTTTGATATTTTGTGATGATGACTGCAACGCCTCGATTTCCAAGTCTAGAAATTCAGAAAGTAGCAGTTACAAATATTTAATCTTGTTATCACCCAATTGAAATCCGTGAGAATACGGTAGTTGTCTAAAGTTAAAATCCGAGTATCCGTAAATTTAATGAGTTTTTTATTATTTAAAGATGGATTTTAGCACAGCTAATAGCCTTTCTCTTTGAAACAATTAATATTTCAGTATTTTGGCTGAGTAGGTTTCTATTTTCAAGCGATCGCCCACTTTGAGGCGAAGTTCTGCGGCTCTACCACTTGGTAATTCAATGACATTATCGATCGGAATTTGGGAATCTGGACCATAACCCGGACAAGAAACTGTTTTACAAGGTGGGACTTTTGCACTGATATATTTGACTACGCCATTCGACAAGAACACCATATCGAGTGGAATCAGCGTATTTTTCATCCAGAAGCTGACTGGACGGGGTGGCGAGAAGACAAATAACATGCCGCGATTGGCAGCGAGCTGAGTGCGATACATCAGCCCGGTAGATTGCTCTTCAACAGTGCGTGCCACCTCTAAAAGTATCTT
>NZ_JANMZA010000230.1:0-5186 GCF_031382685.1 Chamaesiphon sp. OTE_8_metabat_110
GCTTCGATGAGAATTTGTTTGACATAAGCGGCAAGATAAGCACCTATATGGATGCAAATCTGCACAATTGAGTTATTTCTAAATAATCGATCGGCTGTCATAATATGTAAAATAATAGCTATGACTATGTGTGAAATAGAGGGTGACGATGACGGCTTTGGATTAACAATTGTTGATGTTGGAGAACTTTATCCTAAAGTTTTTTGCTTGGTAAAACAAATCACAGGTAAATCTACCAAGGAAGTCAAAGCAATTTTAGACGCTCCCGATTCTGTCATTATTGCATCGGGATACTATCGAGAACTGAATTTTATTTCCCGAGATCTATACGAAGTTGGAGCTAAAACTAAGATAATACTAGTGGATAACGAGCGAGCGAGCGTAAGTTAGAGTAACCGATACGATCGCGATTCTCTCTCATGAGAGGCTGGCGGGAACGCGCAAAAGATCGCTCATCCTGCTAAGATCGATGGTTAAACACTCAATCAACCTCTGTGCAAATCCGTTTGATGTGGGAAGATCCGGCAACAGGCGAACGCAAAGAACCCCTGTTAACTATCCCTATTGCGCTAGGGCGGGAATTTACGCGACTGCCTGAGACGATCGACGGTAATAGAGTTTGTCGGATCGTGTTAAATAGTCTGGAGGTATCGCGCTATCATGCCTCGATCGAAGTCGAACAGGATCGACTAATTGTAGTCGATCGCGGTAGTAGTAATGGCATCATCATCAACGGTCAAAAACAGACTCACGCTCAAGTTTCACCAGGAGACATCATTCAAATTGGGAATTATCAGATCGCGATCGCGATTCCAACCAATTCGCAACCGCTGACAACGCCAGCAAGTCAGTCCCAGATTGGGTTTAACGCCGTCACCAATCGACCCGATCCGCGCATTACCCCACCGCCGGAAGTTCCGGTAAATAGTTGCTTACCGCCGATTTTCCAACAGGCACAGATCGATCCGCAAGCGATTCACGCTACCGGGTTGCCAGTTGAAGAAGTCGAGTATGCTACTGTCGGCGGCGGGTTGGGGAGCTTTATCTGGGTAGATTTACTGCGAATTAGTGGAGTGAGTACCGAGCGGGTGCGAGTGCTGGGGATGGAGCAGCAACCCTACGGACGTTATCAGCAACTCTGTCTCAACGCGCAGATCGTCCCGCAAGAACGCCTGCGATCGCCTGCGGATGCCTGTCCGGATAATCTTTGGGGTTTTCCCAACTATGCGACCTTGGAGGCGGTCAGAGGCATCGCTAAGGGGAAGTTAAAATCGAGTTTGAGCTACTGCTGGCAAGTCTTCGCCGAACCGACATTAGCGGCGACTTATACGCCCAAATCTGGGGATGTTATTGCTGCGATCGATCGCGAAACCGCGCGGATTAGTTGGCGTAAAATGATTCGGACGGCGCACGTCCAGGCAATTCGCAAGACTACCGACGGGCGCTATGCGATCGTCTATACCTGTCAGCAACCCACCGATTATGCCTGTACGATCGCCCGATACGTCCATCTAGCTACTGGCTATCCCGCCTTACAATTTTTACCAGATCTCCAAGCTTATCGCGATCGCACCCAAGATTTCAAAACCGTCGTCAACGCTTACGAACCCCACGAACATATCTACGAGTCACTGGCAACTTACGGGGGGACGGTATTATTGCGCGGTACGGGAATCGTCGCCGCCCGGATCTTGCAAAAACTCTACACCCTCCGCCGGAATAACGAGCGCGTCGAAATTAAGGTGATCCAGTTACTCAGATCGGCAAAAGTCGAAGGTAATAAATACGGTTTAGCCGAGCGCAAAGTCGAGCACAACTATGAATTTCAGTCCTTTAACTGGCCGAAATCTGCGTGGGGCGGACAATATAAAAGTATCCTCGCAGCAGCCACCCCCGAACAACGCCAGCATCTACTCGCCGATTGGGGTGGCGTGACGACGATGAATCGCCCCGACTGGCGCAAGATCATCGCTGGTGGCATTAATAAAGGCTGGTACCAGATCTTTTACGGCGAGGTGCAACAGGTTGTAGCCAATTCCTCACATGGCGGGACGATTACCACCGTGCGCGAATCGGGCGTCAAGGGCGATATTCAATTAGAGGCAGACTTTATCATCGATGCAACGGCTGTCGATGCGCCGATTATGGCTAGTCCCCTACTGCAAGATTTGGTACAGCAATATAATCTACCAGTCAATCAGCTCGGTAGACTGACAGTTACGCCTAACTTTGAGTTGACAGAAATGGCAAATAAAGTCGGCAAAATCTACGCCTCGGGTGCGATTACTTTGGGTAATTACTATGCGCCTGTCGATAGTTTTTTAGGCTTGCAATATGCCGCGTTTAATATCGTGCAGGATTTACTAGATCGAAAAGCGATCGAGCTAAAGCCAGTAGTGTTGACTCGATCGCTTTTGCAATGGTGGAAGTGGGTAAATAATCGATCGCCAGATTAGATTTCAGACATCTGGCTCGAAATTGCATCGTTAATGGCGATCGAACGGTCAGCAAAAATGATTCAGGCGTCACTCCGCAATGCAAAATAGATAGCCAGCGTCAAACAGATCCGCACACTCAGCCATCAAAGTAGCCTGGGGTGGGTACTCTCATGTCTGTAACAAATACTACTTTTATCCGCTACTTGTCTATCTTAAGAGAGATAAAATTATTATCCTTGCCTGAGTACATTAAGAACAGGTTGATGGCAAGATCGTTACATTAGCGCGTTGGCGGAGCCTCTCATGAGAGAGAATCGCCTCAACATTCTCTTCACTAAGAACTTACTAATTATGGTTTTATTGCGTCCCGATCTGCCTCCTATCGATGCAGTCAAGGATTTTATGTCTCCAGCAACACCAGATTACGATCGAGCAGAACAGCTATTTATTCAGCTTTTAACTACAGACAATCTCGATAGACAGGTAATTGCCAAACAGGGCAAGGAAGATGTCAAATTGGCAGTGCAAGAGTTTGAAACCGCCTTAGAAACTGCTTTAGCAATTGCCTATACAAATCGGACAACACCAGAAATCGAAAATCGGTTTTTACAGCGGATTCTCTACCGGATCAATCGACTTAATTTTATCTGGTATAAGGACTTAAATGAATATACTAACGAGCGTTCGCTGTACGT
This sequence comes from Chamaesiphon sp. OTE_8_metabat_110, assembly GCF_031382685.1. NCBI lineage: Bacteria > Bacillati > Cyanobacteriota > Cyanophyceae > Gomontiellales > Chamaesiphonaceae > Chamaesiphon > Chamaesiphon sp. OTE_8_metabat_110. Next base: position 3,134 of record NZ_JANMZA010000230.1, read on the forward strand.
GCGATGGGTGCACGATCGGATTGAGGAGCCTTGGCAAGCCTGGGAATCAGCCCAGCTCGATCTCAATCTCAAAAACTTGTCAGCAACTGACATTAAAGCGGCATTAATCGCGCGAGGAGATGTCGATTTAGTACCGCCAATATCGGCAAATAAGCGGTATTTAAGCCACGAAATGACCCTCGATAGTTATCGTCACTTGATTGCGATCGTCTCTTTAGATGGTTTAGTAGAATCGAGTCGGCTGTGTCATTTATTAGGTGGTGCTAGCAATGAAATTCAGGCAACATTGATCCGCGTTTTACTCGAAGAATATGGCAATGGTCGCCTCAGTCGCAAGCATTCTACTTTCTTTGCCCAAATGATGGCAGAACTCAACCTCGATTCGACACCAGAAGCTTATCTAGATTTGGTGCCCTGGGAAGTTTTAGCCTCCATCAATCACAATTTTTTGCTTACCCAATGTAAGCGCAACTTCTTGCGTTACATCGGTGGCTTTACCTACTTTGAAATTGTTGGCCCTTCAGTCTATCAAGACTACATTGCCGCCGCCGCTCGGTTGGGACTTTCCGAAACCGCGAAGGGATATTGGGAATTGCACGTCAAAGAAGACGAACGACACGGACAATGGATGCTCCACAACGCCTGTTTACCGCTAGTCGATATGTATCCCCAGCACGCGTGGGAACTCGTCCTCGGATACGACCAAGACAAGTATATGAGCGGTCGCGCTGGCGATGCGATCGTCAAAATTATTCAAAATCTAACCTTTAATTAAAACCCAAATGAACTTGCTCCAAACGCTAGCAGATCGAGAAAATACCTCGGTTCAATCTCATTCGCCCAACGAAGTATTTTTCTGTCCCGAAGAATCTCAATTCTATTCCCAATGTTTAGAACGGATGGTGCTCAATCGTTGTACCAGTTCCGAGCTGGTAATTGAGTTTGGTTCTGGCGATGGTAGTCCAGTAATTTCCAGCTTACTCAGAACTCCTTTTAAAGGTAGCATTCACGGGTATGAGTTGAATTCTACCTCAGCTAAGCTGGCGCAATCGCGAATCGATCGGTATCGATTAGGCGACAAATATATCGTTCGCAATCAATGTTTTTTTGAAGGTTGGCAACAGTCTAGCGCTAATTATCTAATTGCCAACCCGCCATACTTACCTGCACCCGATAATGATATTTACATGCCATCTTTGCATGGCGGAGCTGATGGAGCGGCGATTACCAAACGTCTATTTACAATCGGTTGCGCTCGGGTGTTATCGCTAATTTCTGCCTATTCAAACCCCGTCGAAACTATCGAGTATGCGATCGATTGCGGATATCAAGTAATTGATTTCACGATTTCACCTTTAGAATTTGGCTACTATAGTTCCGAATCAAAAGTGAGAGATACGATTAGTGCGCTCAAAAGCGATCGCAAAGCGTTCTATTCGCCGAATATCTATCTACTGGCTGGCGTATTATTTGAAAAGCAAGGTCGCGGCTCCCAAGATCTATCAGCAGAACTACGACAAGTGATGACTGCTTTTTAGCTATAGCAATCCTATGTGATTGACGAGAGTATCGTAGGGTGTGTTGTCGCGTAGCGTAACGCACCGAAGAAGAATCAACTTCACTAAGTAGGGTGGGCACTGCCCACCATCTAGATTTCAAGCTTTTCTGATGTGATAATTATTTGCGCCAACCTACTTATCACCCAAATTTTCTAATAATAATTCCACCCGCTCGCTGTGTTCGGCGAGAAAATTTTCACATTGTTGCAAAGATGCGATCGCGATCTCAAACTGACTGAATACTTCAGCTAATTCCAGTTCGCCATCTTCTATCTGCGCTAATATTTCCTCCACCCGATCGACTGTTTCTTCATACTTCCACTCAGTTTTCTTCGCCACGATCGACCTCAATTACGCTTACTTTTACTCGTCCCCGACCGAGTTGAATTGCCAACTCTTCACCCACAACCAATCGATCGCCATCGCGGACGAGCGTGCCATTAGTTTGCCGCTCCAAAGCATAGCCGCGCTGTTTATCCTAGCGCTGATCGATG
>NZ_JANMZA010000254.1:0-4282 GCF_031382685.1 Chamaesiphon sp. OTE_8_metabat_110
GAGACTGGGAGACTGGGAGACTGGGAGATGAGGGGACGGGGGGACGGTGGGACTGGGCGAATACAAGGATTAACCTTTTACCTTTTACCTTTTACCCGCCGGAATAGGTAAACCCTTACGGGTTTTCCCCTCCACAGTACCGACCTTGCAAATTTCAAAGCACTCGGCTCCTGCTGTATCATGTACTTCCTTCAAGTTATACTTTTCTTACATAATGGGTCAAATCACTATGTCCAGTACAGGTTTTCAGGACTTTATTTGTTGGGCTTCCATCCTTGAGATCCCTGTCCTCCGCCGTTGGCGAATGCCCTTCGACTCTAACTTGTGGAGGGGTAAAGATTTTCTACTATCGGTTTCAACAAAGTTTCAGCCTCTTCTACGTCTGCTCCCCTTTCGGGTACGGGATGACCCTTATCCTGCGAGTTATGAATTCCTCTGAACTTTCGTCCTACAGGCATTGGCTTTTTAGAAGAGTCCTTTCTCTCCCAGGAGTTGGTACATCTCACGACTTCCCTACAGTTTTAAAAAAAAACTGACCTGGTAGAGGTTTACACGTTCCGCAGTATTTAGATGCGTCTGGGTTAGGTTCCTGATGTCATCCGGTGGCGGACGGTATCATCTCACTGACGGGAAAAAGTCAGTTGTCGTAACTGCCACTTACCTTTTGGTTTGAGCCTATCAGCCTGATTTGGCTCATTGGGAAATGACGGATGTTACTCAGATTCGCTTTAGCTAACCATACCAGACTTGGACTTGCCCTTGTACCAGTTTAGGCTACCAGTGCAATTAGGCTTTCTCCTCTAGCTGTGAAACATCCCCATTGCTGTTGATGCTCCTTCGGAGTGTCCATACCTTTTGATACTAAGGTAGAAGCTTTACGCTTCACTAAATGTCTGCGACTTCGTGTCGCAATTTCCCCTTTCCCCTTTCCCCCTAAAGCCTAAACCCTATCCCAAACCAAACGCCCGATGAACTGTCTTGAGCGCGTCGATGCCTTGAGAACGGGCGACTACACAACTAATTTTAATCTCGGATGTCGAAATCATTTGAATATTAATTTTAGCTTCAGCTAGGGCGCTAAACATTTTAGCGGCGACGCCGGGATTGCTCACCATCCCCGCACCGACAATACTAACTTTGGCGATCGATTCATCGACGACAACGGCTCCACAACCCAATTGAGTCGCCGAGGCTTCGAGGACGCGTTTGGCATCAGCGGCATCATTTTGGGCGACGGTACAGGCAATATCGCGGGTAGCGACACCATTGATGACGCGGGTGCGTTGGGATTGGATAATTGCATCGAGACTGATATTATTTGCGGCTAAGATCCCAAATAACTCGGCAGCCATACCGGGACGATCGGGTACTTGCAGTATAGCTAATCTGGCGCGATCGAGGTCGAGGGCAACACCGCGTACTGCGGGTGCGCTAACTGCGGGAGTATTATTCTCATTAGCAGAGGTAGAGATCTCGAACTGTTGGCACAGGGCGGCAATTGCCCGGTCGCAATCTTTACTAGCGATCGTACAGCTAACCTTGATTTCTGAAGTCGAAATCATTTGAATATTAATGCCTGCATCGGCAAGGATCCTAAACATTTTGGCAGCTACTCCGGGTCTACCGATCATCCCCGCACCGGAGATGCTCACCTTGGCAATATCGTCCGCTACAAGGATGTCAGCGTGGCTGGGGACAAAGTTGTCATGCAGGACGGGCGAGATAGCTTCAGCGACCGCCTGGGCGCGTCCGATCGCATGTTTGTGGACGGTAAAGGCGATGTCATTGGTGTTGCCTTCGTGGATCGATTGGACGATCAGATCGACGTCTACCCGTTCGCGAGCGAGTGCGCCAAAGAGTTGTCCGGCAATCCCGGCGCGATCGGGTACTTGTAAAAGGGCGATTTTAGCTTGGTCGGTGGTAAATCCCACAGCATCGACCGATCGGGCAATTTCTAACCCGGTGAGGGGGCGCGGTGCGGGGACTGGAGACACAACCCAAGTACCCGGATCGTCCGTCCAACTCGATCGGACGACTAGGGGCACGCCGTAATTTTTGGCAATTTCGACAGCACGAGGATGCAACACTTTTGCACCTAAACTGGCAAGTTCGAGCATTTCATCGGCAGTAATTTCGGTCAATAATTTAGCTTCGGGGACGATCCGAGGATCTGTCGTCAAAATTCCCGGCACATCGGTATAAATCTCCCAGGCACTAGCTTTGAGAGCGGCAGCTAGCGCGACAGCAGAGGTATCCGAACCACCTCTACCTAGGGTGGTAATGTCTCGATCGCCTGTGGCACTCACGCCCTGAAATCCAGCAACCACAACAACTTTACCTTCTTGCAGGTGCCGCTTGACGCGATCGGGGGCGATGTCCAGAATCCGCGCGCGGGTATGCTCGGCTTCGGTGACGATGCCCACTTGTGCGCCAGTCAGGGAGATGGCAGACTGTCCTAATTCTTGAATGGCGATACTCAGTAACGCGATCGTCACTTGTTCGCCTGTGGCAAGTAGCATATCCATTTCGCGCCGAGATGGCTGACTAGATAACTCCCGCGCTAGTTTAACCAATCCATCGGTAGTTTTTCCCATCGCCGAAACGACCACAACTAGTTCGTTACCAGCTTTAACAGCAGCCACCACTCGCCGCGCGACGGCTTGAATCCGCTCGGCGTCACCAACCGATGTCCCCCCATATTTTTGTACGATTAACGCCATCTTTTTTCTGCTATCCCTAAAACCACATTAAACAAACATTTTCCTAATGTTCCCTCCTAAGTAGCTAGGCACAACTATTTATAAATATAGATTATGCCTGAAACCTAATTGGTGGGCAGTGCCCACCCTACGGGATCTACGGGATCTAGGGGAGGTAAAGATGGTATGAGCATTTTCCCCGTCGCCCCATCTCCCATCTCCCATCTCCCATCTCCCATCTTCCTATTCCCGTTCGGACACCAATTCCGGCAGATGATACTCCACCTGCGGCTTCGCGATCTTTGCCAAAGCAGCGGACATCAAACCTTTGAATAGCGGATGGGGCAAGCTCGGCGTAGACTGAAATTCGGGGTGAAACTGCGTGGCGATAAAGAACGGATGCGAAGGCAGTTCGATGATTTCTACCAATCGGGTATCGGGCGATGTGCCGCTGATCGTATAGCCACTGTCGATCAACTGATTGCGGTAGGCATTATTAAATTCATACCGATGGCGATGGCGTTCGTAAATCGCGGTTTGTTGATAGAGTTTGTGCGCCAGAGTATTTTCTTCCAATCGACAGGCATATAACCCCAGGCGCATCGTCCCACCGAGATCGACGACATCTTTTTGTTCGGGGAGTAGATCGATAATTGGATTGGGGGTTTCGGGATCGAATTCCGAACTATTTGCTCGATCGAGTTTAGCCACATTCCGCGCCCATTCGATCGTCGCCGCCTGCATTCCCAAGCACAATCCGAGGAAGGGGATCTGATGCTCGCGAGCGTACTGGATGGCGGCAATTTTGCCCTCTACGCCCCGAATACCGAACCCGCCGGGGACGACAACCCCTTGCACGTCAGCGAGGTATTTAGCCGCCCCGTGGCACTCTAAATCTTCCGAATTTACCCACACAACTTCTAATTTTGCGCCATTGGCGATCGCGCCATGTCGAAGGGCTTCCACTACCGACAGATAAGCATCGCCGAGTTGAGTATATTTACCAACCAGCGCGATCTTGACTTCTTGGGTAGATGTCTGCATTCGATCGACCAAATTTTGCCACTGAGTCAGATCGGGGGTACGCTGTTCGAGCTGGAGCAGATCGATCGCCTGAGAAGCCAATCCTTCTCGCTCCATAATTAGCGGTACTTCATAGATACTGCTCGCATCCGGCGCATTAATCACCGATTCGACAGGCACATCACAAAATTCCGAGAGCTTCTCTTTAATCCCTGGCAGCAGGGGCTGGATACTCCGACAAACTAAAATATCTGGTTGAATCCCGATCGATCTCAATTCTTTAACTGAATGCTGTGTCGGCTTGGTTTTCATCTCTCCTGCCGTCGAGATCCACGGTACCAGCGCGACATGTAGATAAATTACATTCCGTCTGCCCACTTCCTTGCGAAACTGGCGGATCGCTTCTAGAAATGGTAAGTATTCGATATCGCCGACAGTACCACCGATCTCCGTAATTACCACATCGGGATTAGTATCTTTAGCGACTCGATCGATTCGTTCTTTGATCTCGTTGGTAATATGCGGAATCACCTGAACTGTGCCGCCATTGTAGTCGCCAC
>NZ_JANMZA010000266.1:0-3205 GCF_031382685.1 Chamaesiphon sp. OTE_8_metabat_110
GTGGAGTTAGCAATATTAGCAGACATATAATAAAAGCGATTGTTAATCTAACGTATATAAATACCCAATCTAGGATACAGCCATTGGCGATCGGTTGCTAGTGACGATCGAGCCGTTTCCACTGCCTGAAGCTAGCTTCACCATTGACTTATATCGCTTAGATCGATCGCGATAACTAGTTCACAAACGTTCGTAATAGCTCGAACCTCACCGATCCGAGGATTGTAACTTTCCTCAGTCGAGCCTACCCTCGATTTGAGCGTTGAAGCCATAGATTTCGCGGGAGCCTGCTAGCGCGACTAATTGGACTTGCTTCTCATCTCCTGGCTCGAATCTGACTGCGGTACCAGCGGGGATATCCAACCGCATTCCTTTGGTGGGTTCTCGCTCGAATCTCAAAGCGGCATTAACTTCGTAAAAGTGATAGTGGGAGCCAACTTGAATCGGTCGATCGCCTGTATTAGCAATGGTTAGCTTGAGAATCGGTCGATCGACATTTAGTTCGATCTCGCCAGGTTTGGGAATTATTTCACCGGGAATCATGATTTAGGGGGGAGTTGGGAGTTGGGAGTTGGGAGTTGGTAGTTAGTAGGGGGTAGAGGGTAGAGGGTAGAGGGTAGAGGTGAGAGGTTCATCTCCCATCTCCCTTCTCAACTTAGGCTTCTTTAAAAAAGCGAATCAATTCACGGGCGTGTTCGAGGAACTGTCCATCGACGGTGATTTGGGAAATTGCTTGTTTGGCTTCTTGGGCTAATCGTTGATGCTCTGATTCGTTATTTGCTTTGAGATTGGCGATCGATATTGTTAGTTTAGCAATTTCTTCGCGATTTGTTTCCCACCGATAATTTTGTTGACTCACCCATGATTCATTATCGTCGGGATTGAGTCGATCGGTTAGTTCGCGAACGCGATCTTCTAATTGCCCAAAGCGAGCGCGTAACTCAAATATATCTTCGCGCGGATACAGAAACTGGTTTTGCATTTCACTCAATCGAGTAGCTAAATACTCATAAGTGCTAATTGCTGGACGCAATAACGTCAGCAAAAGTATTCCGATCGAACTCCAATAACCTAAATTAGTTATCCCGTTTGCTGCTAACAAATATAACCCACTTGCGGTACCTAAATGTAAGGCGATCGCCACGATTAGAGCTTTAGTTGCTACACCGTTAGCATATAAAATCTGACGTTCTGGTACCTCCATGCCTTGCAGCCGAGATTCAGTTCCTGTCTGAGTTACTGCTTTTGCTTTGAAATAAATATTCCACGGCACCGTCACTATCAAAATCGTCCACTCAAAAATCCCGATCCCGATCGCCCAATCCCATAAATTTCCGGCGGGAATCTGCAACCAATTTAATAATCCAAATGCCAGTAAAGCAATAAAAAGTAATCCAGAATTAAAAGCTGCAATGCTACCGTACATAGTAAATAATTTGGACTGATATTTGCTGATACTCTATTTTGGATGGCGATCGATAGGCTTAACGATCGGCTTATGCTACTTTCTCAACCTGCACAAGCCAAAAACATAAAACAAACCCCCGACTTTTTTAAAAAGTCGGGGGTTTCAATACGTGGCATTAACCAATCAGACCAAGTTCCGATCGGTTAGAATTTCATAGCCATCCTTAGTTACCAGTACGGTATGCTCGAACTGCGCCGATAGAGATTTATCGACAGTTACAGCCGTCCATTTATCTGGCATCATTTTGGTAATCTTCGAGCCAGCATTGATAATTGGTTCGATCGCGAGCGTCATTCCCGCGCGTAGTTTGACATTGGGCATCTCGCGCGTGCGGAAATTAAATACCGATGGTTCTTCGTGGAGATTGCGTCCCACGCCATGCCCGGTAAAATCTTCAACGATACTAAAGCCATTTGCTTCTACATGGTCTTGAATCGCACCAGCGAGGTCGAGGAGGTATGAACCTTCTTTGACCTGTTCTATGCCCTTGTAGAGGGCTTCCTCGGCGACTTTGATTAGCTTAGCAGCCGCAGGTGTGACCGTGCCGACGCCGATCGTGATGCAGGAATCGCCATGAAAACCTTGAAAGAACGCGCCAGTATCGACTTTGAGCACATCACCTTGCTTGATAACTTTCTTGCGGTTGGGGATGCCGTGTACTGCTTCGTCATTGATGCTCGAACAGATGGAAGCGGGAAACCCATACAAACCTTTGAAGCTAGGAATGGCATCCATTTCCCGAATTCTTTTCTCAGCGTAAGCATCCAAGTCTGCCGTCGTCATTCCCGGCTCTACCATCACCATAATTTCTTTTAAGACTGTGGCGACAATTCTGGCAGATTGGCGCATGATCCCGATTTCCCGCTCGGTTTTGATCTGGATCCCTTTTTGTTGTTTCTTTTCGCGGGTGGGTTGCTGCTTTTGTAAAAGTAAATCGCTGAGAATGTTCATATCGTGATGGAGCAGACTGGGTAAAGGTAAGAGATGACAACTGCTGCGATGGGATGTCGAACGTCGATTTGGCATGGCAATCGCGTCGAAACAACCCTTGAATTTAGACTGTGCCTATTTTCATTCTAGTTCTTTCTCTCTGCGTTGGTATATTGCTCTAGAATTAGGCTTTGGGCTTTGGGTGTTAGGCTTTAGGGAAAACTATATTGGAGTTGGGTCAGCGCAATCAGACAATACCAGAAATTTTTTGCTTTTACTTTCGCAGGCGGTTGAATGTCATGGTTGGATCTATCCTTTCCAAATTTTCTCTAAAATATCTGACGGTGGAATATCGGCGATCTTTCCAGTGCGGGATTTAATCGCGATCGCACGACCATTATCGGGTAATAATTTTGCTGGATCTGATGGGCCAAATAAGGCGATCGTATAGGTACCAACGGCTACTGCTAGGTGCATCGGGCCGCTATTGGTACATAACATCAGATTGGCACCCGCGATCGTAGCGGCGAGTTTGCCGATGTCTGTGGGGCTAATTACTAGGAGGGTGGGGCAAAGTGTAAGGAGTGATTCGATAAACTCAGCGTCATCGGGGCCTTTAATCACCGCGACGGGGATATTTGGTTGGCGAGTTTGCAAGTCTTTGACGATTTGTTGCCACTGCTTGACAGGATAAATCCGATCGATGCCTGACTTGGGATCTGGTTTAGTCTCGCCCCCATGAATCAGCACGTAACCGCTATCTTTTATCCCCAGTCGCTGCTGCTCGGCTTCTGCCCAGTCGATATC
>NZ_JANMZA010000234.1:0-3114 GCF_031382685.1 Chamaesiphon sp. OTE_8_metabat_110
GAATTTGCTGGCCCCTTGGGCGTGCTGCAACCAGTCGCCGATGGTTTAAAACTAGTATTTAAAGAAGATATCACTCCCGCTAATGCCGATTCGATTTTATTTACTGTCGGGCCGATTATTGTCGTCCTCCCGGTATTTATCTCCTATCTGATCGTCCCCTTCGGTCAAAACTTGGTCATTACTAATATCAATACGGGCGTCTTTTTGTGGATTGCGTTTTCGAGTATCGTGCCGATTGGTTTGCTAATGTCCGGCTACGCATCGAATAATAAGTATTCGCTCATCGGTGGTTTACGCGCCGCCGCTCAGTCGATTAGCTACGAGATTCCGCTGGCGCTATCCGTCCTCGCGATCGTGATGATGTCCAATAGTCTGAGTACGATCGATATCGTTCACCAGCAATCTGAATATGGCATTCTCTCCTGGAATATCTGGCGACAACCTGTCGGTTTTGTGATCTTCTGGATCGCGTCACTAGCCGAATGCGAACGTCTGCCCTTTGACCTCCCAGAGGCGGAGGAAGAGCTGGTCGCTGGGTATCAGACCGAATACTCCGGCATGAAGTTTGCGCTCTTCTACATCGCTTCTTACGTTAACTTAGTACTAGCGGCATTATTAGTCGCGATCCTCTATCTGGGTGGTTGGTCGAGTCCGATTCCGATCGAGTTATTGAGTAATGCGCTCGGTGTCGATCCTACAACGTCGTGGGTACAGGTTGTCGATGCCTCGTTGGGGATTGCGATGACCGTCCTCAAAGCATATTTCCTCGTCTTCCTGGCGATTATCACCCGTTGGACGGTACCCCGCGTGCGGATCGACCAACTCCTCGATCTCGGCTGGAAATTCATGCTCCCCATCGCCTTGGCAAACCTACTGATTACCGCTGCCCTCAAGCTCGCCTTTCCGACAGCTTTTGGAGGCTAATAACTATGCTTTAGGTTTTGGGTTTTAGGCTTTAGGTTCTTTTGGGTTTTAGGCTTTAGGATGCGAGTTCCGAGCTTTTACCTTTTACCTTTCCCCTTTCCCCTTTCCCCTTTTCCCTTTTCCCTTTCCCCTCCACCCTCTACCCCAATGCTGAAATTTCTCAAGCAAGTAGCAGATTATACTAAAGAAGCAGCTCAAGCTGCCAAATATATCGGTCAAGGACTGGCGGTGACATTCGACCACATGCAGCGTCGTCCCGTTACAGTTCAATATCCTTATGAAAAACTGATTCCGTCCGAACGGTTTCGGGGCAGAATTCATTTTGAGTTTGACAAATGTATCGCTTGTGAAGTTTGCGTGCGGGTGTGTCCGATCAATCTGCCCGTCGTTGACTATGAATTTGATAAAGCAACCAAGAAAAAGAAACTAAACAGTTATAGTATCGATTTTGGGGTGTGTATTTTTTGTGGTAATTGTGTCGAGTATTGTCCGACTAATTGCTTGTCGATGACCGAAGAATACGAGCTATCGACATTCGATCGACACCAGCTCAACTATGATAGTGTCGCCCTCGGTCGCTTACCGACAAAAGTGACTGACGATCCGATGGTAACTGCACTGCGGACGATGGCTTATCTACCTAAAGGTGTCATGGATCCTCGCAACTTACCAGCAGGCGCTCAACGCGCTAATAGCAATACCTAATGAGCTGCGCCGCTGCTGGTTGCCAAATCGGCATCAGCGCAGAACGGGTTATGAATCTATGAAAACTGCCAGCCACTATTTTGGGCAAACAGGCACTCGAATTCCATACACAATAAGTAAGAAAAATGCAAATCGCTGAAGGTGTTCAATTAGTTACATTCGGTATCCTTTCAGTCCTAATGTTGGGAGCAGCTTTGGGTGTCGTCTTATTTGCTAATATTGTCTATTCTGCCTTTTTGCTGGGTGGAGTATTTATTAGTATGGCGGGGATTTATATCCTGCTCAATGCTGATTTTGTGTCTGCTGCCCAAATCTTGGTCTACGTCGGCGCAGTCAATGTCTTGATTTTATTTGCCATCATGTTGGTGAACAAGCGGGAAGATTTCAAACCGCTGAAAAACAATTGGTTCAGACAGGGTTCGACGGCTTTAGTTTGTGGGGGAATTTTTACACTACTGAGTACTGTCGCGATCTCGACTCCTTGGCAAATCTCGACAGTTGCGCCGTTAGCAAGCTCGATCGTGCCATTAGCCAAGCACTTTTTCACAGATTTTTTGCTGCCGTTTGAATTAGCTTCAGTCTTATTACTGATGGCAATGGTTGGCGCAATTATCCTCGCCCGCCGCGACTTTATGCCAGAAAATTTCACTGGTGGCACTTCTTCTCCAGACAGCCTGACGCTCCCCGAACGTCCGCGCGAGTTGGTTGGTACTGAGAAATAATCGCTAAATCACAATCGAAATAATCGCTATGTTGCAATTACCATATTTTTTAATTTTAGCGGCGGCGCTATTTTGTATCGGTATCTATGGATTAGTTACCAGTCGGAATGCGGTGCGGGTATTAATGTCGATCGAGTTGATGTTAAATGCAGTCAATCTCAACTTGATGGGCTTTTCCAACTACATCGATCCAGCCGAGATTAAAGGCCAAGTATTTACCGTATTTGTAATTGCGATCGCCGCAGCCGAAGCCGCCGTCGGACTCGCGATCGTCCTCTCGATCTATCGCAACCGCGATACGGTCGATATGGAGCAATTTAATTTACTCAAATGGTAATCGATCGAGGATTCGCGATCGATTAAAGATCTTTACCCCACCCAGCCTCCCCTTTATAAGGGGAGGAGCAAATTCTATATTTAGGTAAGTAGGTAGGCACAATCATTTATCGAATAGATCGTGGCTGAAACCTAGTTGGTGGGCACTGCCCACCCTACTTTCTCGATCGATTGAAGATCTTTACCCCACCCAACCTCCCCTTATAAAGGGGAGGAGCAAGATAACTTCCAACTAAAGTCTAGAGATGAAGAGAATGCCGCTTCTTTCTCCGCCTCACACAAATCAAACCTTACGCAGGAGAGTTTGAGAAGGCGGCGACCGAAATCACGCGGAGGTTCCCTCCGCATGTGTTTCGGTCAAGACGCGTCCCGCCTGTCTTGTCTTGACTGAAACGCACGCTGAGGGAACCTCAGCGCGATTTCAGTC
>NZ_JANMZA010000235.1:0-4379 GCF_031382685.1 Chamaesiphon sp. OTE_8_metabat_110
CAAGATGTCAAACTCACTATTTGGCATTCTCAGATCGTTTGGAATCCAATACATAGGTATCGGTTCTTGTAAAAAGATTCCATGTTCTGGAGTGATGATAACCGTAATTTCACCATTATGTAAACAGCCTAAAACTCTAGCTGGGCTGCGAGTATAAAAAATCACTATTCAACCATTCACATTTTCTGCTTGTGCTTAATACGTTGCAATCTTTGGTGGCTAATAACTTCGTTCGATCGATTCAATCTAAGAATAAATCTAAATTAGAGTGGGTAATTACCCACTCTTAATTTACTACATCGTGGCTAAAATTCGCTCGATAATACTTACAGCCCGATCTATCTCTGTAGAAGAAACAATTAAAGGCGGTACGAACCGGACGACTTTTAAACCCGCAGGGACTAATAATAAACCTGCTTGCATTGCTGCTTTAACAATATCAATCGCCCCGACATTACTATCAGCTTGTAACTCTAAGCCATTAATCAAACCCCAACCCCGAACTTCGGAGATTGTTTGGGGATATTTAGTGGCTAATTGTTGTAAACCTGCCCGTAATTGTGCGCCTCGCGCTTGGACATTGGCGAGAATATTTTCCCGTTCCAATGTTTGACAAACAGCTAAAGCCACCGCACAAACAAATGGATTGCCGCCGTAAGTACTAGCGTGATCTCCCGGCTGGAACACATTGCATGAAGCCTTACACAACGTCGCACCAATCGGAATCCCACCACCTAAACCCTTAGCACTCGTGAAAATATCCGGCTCGATCCCTAATTGCTCGTAACCCCAATATTTACCCGAACGTCCCATCCCGACTTGAACTTCATCGAGGATTAGTAAAATTCCCTTGTCATCGCAGAGTTTCCGCACCTGCTGGAAATACGCAACTTGTCCGGGATTCACGCCGCCTTCACCTTGCAGCGGTTCGAGCATAATGGCGGCTACCCGTCCATCTAACTCGGCAACAGCAGACTCGATCGCGGCAAAGTCATTGTAAGGTACATAGTGGAAACCCGGAATCAATGGTGCAAAGTTCTTGTGATACTTCGGCTGTCCGGTAGCTGTCACCGTCGCCAGCGTCCGTCCATGGAAACTGGCATTCGCCGTCAAAATTACTGGTTCGGTAATGCCTAAGACCGTATGAGCGTATTTCCGCGCCAATTTGATCGCGCCCTCATTAGCTTCAGCACCCGAATTACAAAAGAATACCCGATCGGCACAAGAATGTTCCACTAGCCACTTCGCTAGTTCGCCTTGCACGGGGACATAATATAAATTGGACACGTGAGTCAACGTGTGAATCTGCGTCGTCACCGCTTCAATCACGGCTGGATGTGCGTGTCCCAGCGTGCAGGTAGCAATCCCCGCCACAAAATCTAAATAAGCCTTGCCATCGGTATCCCAGACAGTACAACCCTCGCCCTTAGTTAGCGCCAGATTAAACCGTCCGTAAGTAGTCATCACATGACTATTAAACTCATCCTGACTAAAAGCTGATAACAACTCTGGATGAATCGTCGGTTGTGCGATCGCGGTATCCAAGCTCATCAAAGTACTCCTAAATCTTTATTAAATAACCATACTAACGCTAGAATTCCCGTTGCGTTTGACTCTTTTGCTACCCTATGCGCCGATCCCAATTTAAATTCTCGGCTGTGGCTGGGACGAGAACTCAGAAACTTCCTCAGAACCGATCTACCGGATAATTGGTGCGTTATGCTGTCTTGTCTCGCTGCTTGGTGCGCTAAACCCTCGGGGAACCCGAGGAGCGCGCATCCGCAAACCGTCGGGGAACAAAGGCGTGCGCGAGCCGCTTGCGCAGTAACGCACCCTACCGTCAATTTATCGCTCTGGTGTAGGGTGTGTTGTCTTGACGCACACAACCTGGAGGAAACCTCCAGGTCGATGCGTCGCTATCGCCCTTGGCGTAACGCACCATCATGAATCTCAAAGATCCCAAATGGGTTCTATAGGCGCGGCTTGCAGGAACGTGCGGGAACCCGTACTCTACCCTTGCTTGCCATGCCATACCCCATTCGGCTAAATTAGCACTCAGCAGTTGAGAGTGCTAAAAACTCAGAATTAATATGGCATCACTATCTTTAACAGTATCTACAGTCAAGCCTTTGGCCGATCGCGTCTTCGTCAAAGTCAGCGCATCAGAAGAAAAAACCGCAGGCGGTATCCTGCTTCCCGATACAGCTAAAGAAAAGCCCCAAATCGGTGAAGTAGTCCAAGTCGGCCCTGGCAAACGCAACGAAGACGGTACTCGTCAAGAGCCAGAAATCAAAATCGGCGATAAAGTCCTCTACTCCAAATACGCTGGTACCGACGTGAAGCTCGGCGGCGACGAATATGTGCTGTTGTCTGAGAAAGACATCCTCGCAGTAGTCGGCTAATTCTTCAGTTGACAGTTGACAGTTGACAGTTGACAGCTAGTATGGATGCTCGATCTGTAAACGATAGAATCCTCAGACAGTCAACAGTCAACAGCCATTCGGTCATTAATACTAACCCTCTACACATCTAAATTTAAAGATTATGGCAAAGCGGATTATATACAACGAAAATGCTCGTCGCGCCCTCGAACGCGGGATGGACATCTTGGCTGAAGCGGTAGCAGTTACCCTCGGCCCTAAAGGTCGTAACGTCGTCTTAGAAAAGAAATTTGGCGCACCCCAAATCGTTAACGATGGTGTCACCATTGCTAAAGAAATCGAACTCGAAGATAACGTCGAAAATACTGGTGTAGCTCTGATTCGTCAAGCTGCATCCAAAACTAACGACGCTGCTGGCGACGGTACTACTACAGCTACCGTACTAGCTCACGCGATCGTCAAAGAAGGTCTGCGTAACGTAGCGGCTGGTGCCAATGCGATCGCCCTCAAACGCGGCATCGACAAAGCTACTGGTTTCCTCGTCGAGAAAATCGCGGCTCATGCCAAACCCGTCGAAGATTCCAAAGCAATCGCTCAAGTAGCCGCAATTTCTGCGGGTAACGACAACGAAGTTGGCGAAATGATTGCCAACGCAATGGATAAAGTCGGTAAAGAAGGCGTCATCTCCCTCGAAGAAGGTAAGTCCATGACTACCGAACTCGAAATCACCGAAGGGATGCGTTTTGATAAGGGTTATATCTCCCCTTACTTCGCGACTGACATGGAGCGGATGGAAGCAGTGCTCGAACAGCCTTACATCCTGATTACTGACAAGAAAATCAACTTGGTTCAGGATCTCGTGCCCATCTTGGAGCAAGTCGCTCGTTCCGGTCGTCCTTTGCTGATTTTAGCTGAAGACATCGAAAAAGAAGCCCTCGCAACCTTGGTAGTCAACCGTCTGCGTGGTGTCCTCAACGTAGCCGCTGTGAAAGCGCCTGGTTTCGGAGATCGTCGCAAAGCCATGCTCGAAGATATCGCAGTTTTAACTGGCGGTCAATTAGTAACTGAAGATGCTGGTTTGAAACTAGATGCTACTAAACTAGAATCTTTAGGTCAAGCACGTCGCATCACGATTACCAAAGATAGCACCACGATCGTTGCTGAAGGCAATGAAGCAACTGTCAAATCGCGTTGCGAACAAATCCGTCGTCAAATGGACGAAAGCGATTCTTCCTACGACAAAGAGAAGCTCCAAGAGCGTCTGGCTAAATTAGCTGGTGGTGTCGCAGTCATCAAAGTTGGTGCTGCTACCGAAACCGAAATGAAAGACCGTAAATTACGGTTGGAAGATGCGATCAACGCGACCAAAGCCGCAGTTGAAGAAGGTATCGTTCCCGGTGGTGGTACGACTCTAGCTCACCTCTCTCCCGAACTCGAAACTTGGGCACAAGCTAACCTCAAAGATGAGGAATTAACTGGTGCGCTAATCGTTACCCGCGCCCTCTCAGCTCCGCTCAAACGGATTGCTGAAAACGCTGGTCAAAATGGTGCAATTATCGCCGAACGCGTTAAAGAAAAATCCTTTGATGTCGGCTACAATGCTGCCACAAATGAGTTCGTAGACATGTTTGAAGCTGGTATCGTTGACCCTGCGAAAGTCACGCGCTCGGCTCTCCAAAATGCCGCTTCGATCGCGGCAATGATCCTCACTACCGAGTGCATCATCGTTGATAAACCAGAGCCTAAAGACGGTGGTGCTGGTGCTGGCGGCCCGATGGGCGCTGGTGACTACGGCGATTACTAATCTCTAACTTTTAATAATTTTTAGAGGGGAAACCCGTTAATCTCGATCGCTATCTTCATCTGAAGGTAGCTTTTTTTATCGCTCGATCTTAGGTTAATTTGTGTGTATGGAAACTAACCTAATCGGTGCAATAACAATCGATCGAGTAAAGGCCCAAAGATTTCTTGTCCGCGTAATTGTTTGCGCCTTCGATC
>NZ_JANMZA010000276.1:0-3455 GCF_031382685.1 Chamaesiphon sp. OTE_8_metabat_110
TTGCAGTAGATTTGGGTCATTAATCCTCATGAGGTTAACCAGTTTTTATCTAAGTTTGAGTAGAGCGATGTCATCGAAGAAAGTTGTGTGCGCTCTCTGCCGTTCTAGCTGGAATGACCCAATTTGAGGCGGGAAGCGAGACGAGTGTATTGCCGAATGTAGATTTGTCGTAGTGCAACGGCAGCAGTGCCGACGCATCGCGGATCTACAGCCATCTTTATCCTGACAACTTCTCATATTGTTCCCCCCCAAGCTGCATCGCTAACTCATAACTTAGATTTAGTTGGGACGATCGATCGCCGCAAGCGATCGTTAGGCTTTAGTTTTAGCTACTTTCTCCAAATTGCTGCGATCGATCCTGACATTTAGTTGACTATCCTCACCACCACTGAGCGAACGCGTTACTTCACCTAATACTAGTGGCTCAGAAATCCCCGGACGCGGATGAATCACTGTCCGGGCGCGCACTTTGAGTTGTCGATCGACCGAACCCGAACGACCGTAAGAGTATAAATCCGCCGCCGCTTGACGCAATGTAGCATCCAATCCGGTTTCGCTAATTGGCGTCTTGACGGCGATCGTCGCCCGATCGCTACCATTATCATAAATTAAGGAGTAATGCTGTGCGCCAGGGACGTTGGTATGGACGATCGGGACGAGGCTCAAGGCAAATAACCCCGCAGTCAATACGCCCATAAATCCGGTCGCACCTACGAGTCGATACTTAAATCCCCATTTGAGGACTAAAGCCAAAATCGTCACTACAGCAAAAGCTAGTGTTACAATTCCCGACCATTGGCAGTATTTGAGAAATTCGGCAGTTGAAATCATTGGATAGTGGATCGTGGATAGTGAATGGTGGATAGTGGATCGTGTATAGTTAATAGTCTATAATTTAAAGTATTTGATGTTCGGATATTTTTCAACTATCTCGAACAAGTGCTTATCTTGGGCAAAGCCCAACAACGCACGATCCACGATCCACTATCCACTATTCACTAAAAAATTAGCTACTCGGCTTCGTTGGTGACAAAATCGGCGAGTTTGGCTTCGCCTGTCATTTGGAGGGCGGCTTTGAGGGTATGCCAGCCGAGGTTGGCACATTTGATCCGCACGGGAAATTGAGCGACGCCTTTCATGACGTTGAGTTTGCGTTGCTCTTTGGGAAATTCCGTTTCCCCTTTCATCATGCCTTGAAAAATACCAACTAATTCTAAAGCTTCATCGATCGTTTTACCCACGACGGCTCCCGCCATCAGATCGACCGACGCTAGGGCAATCGCGCACCCTTCACCTTCAAATTTGACATCGGTGACGCGCTCGCTGCTCGCATCTAACTGGAGCGTCAATTCGATCGTATCGCCACAAGAGGGATTGTGCCCTTTCTGATACCGATCGATCGGATCGGTTTTACCTTTATGCTTGGGCTTTTTGTAGTGTTCGAGGATGACCTGTTGGTACAGATCTCGCAAATTGGTGCTGTTCATGACAATTTAGACAGATCGATACTCAGATCTCTATTATCCTCGATCGCTATGATTAGTGGCTAGGTGGGGGAAGAGGTAAGAGGTAAAAGGTAAAAGGTAAGAGGTAAAAATATTGCTGATTTTAATAATTCTCGATCGATCTAAGCAGTTTTGAGCTGTCGAACTCATAGTTGCTAGAAATTGGTAGAGGGTAACAGCGCAAATGTGCGCTGTTACCCTGAGTTTGAGCTATATGGCCGATCGGTTATCGGACTCTGAGAGTCTAGAATCTGATCAGGTTGAGTAGACCGTTAAATGGACTCAGGATCGTGCTGAAACCGTCGCCAATTCGGGTGAGGTTATTGCGCCCGATGACGATCGTATCGTTGTTTTGCAGACGTGGGTTCGTTTCTGAATCG
Source organism: Chamaesiphon sp. OTE_8_metabat_110 (assembly GCF_031382685.1). NCBI lineage: Bacteria > Bacillati > Cyanobacteriota > Cyanophyceae > Gomontiellales > Chamaesiphonaceae > Chamaesiphon > Chamaesiphon sp. OTE_8_metabat_110. Next base: position 1,886 of record NZ_JANMZA010000276.1, read on the forward strand.
ATGCCTTTGGCAAAGTTGAGTTTGATCAGTCGTTTTGTGACAGTACCATTGGGATTGAGGCGGATAAAGTCCACTTCATTCTTATTGGCACGGACGTTGTTAAAGCCGCCAGCGAGGAGGATCGCTTGATTGAGCGTGGTATTGGCAGGTACTTCACGAGTACCACCAGCACCAGCACCAGCTTCACCGATGACGTTGACTCTGATTGATGTCGGCGAGAGCGTGGAAGATGCCACGAGATCCACATCTTGTGAGTTTGGATTCTGAGCGGCGGGGATAAAGATCCGATCGCCTTCTTGGAGGATGATATCTTGACTGGTATCCCCTTGCTGAATCAGTTTAAACAGATTGAGGGAGATTTTTTGTTCGCCCGCTCGCGTTGTCCGAATCAATTGAATCTGGCGGATATCGGCGGTAGGTTTGATACCAGCAGCGGTTTGAATCGCGTTGGTAACAGTCGGGAGAGCGACAGTTCCGGCTAATTGGGTATTGTTATTAGTGGTATTCGCCGAGCCAGTTACTGTATAGGTACCCGGACGATTTACTTCACCGACAACTACTACTCGGGGGGGCGTGATGGCTTGGGGACCGAGGTTGGAAGCCGCCACTAGCGCACTATTGGCACTGTTAACGTCAGTAGCAGTTGGCAGCAGGATCGTGTCGCCATCTTGGAGAATGATATCTTGACCGAAATCGCCAGCTCTGAGCAAATTGAGTAAGTTAATCGGTAATACCTGACCGCTACCCGTCCGGGTATTGCGCCGCACTCTGATCCGGGTTAGATCTGCTGAAGCAGTACTACCCCCAGCAATTTTGATCGCTTCAGTGAGGGTTGGGGGGGTGACGCGTCCGGCGGTACCAGCAGTATCGCCTTTGAGAGTATAAGTTCCCGGTTTACCAACTTCTCCCAAAATTGCTACTTTTACAGTTGCATCTTGGTTGGCAAGGTTGGAACCAGCTAACCGCAATCGATCGGCAGTATTGACACCTTCTGCCCGAGCGATGTAAATTGTATCGCCATCGCGCAAGGAAATGTCTTGGGCGGTATTGCCGCGTTGTAATACATCAAAGATATTGACACTGATCACTCTACCAGTCGCAGCGCGACGGACTTGGACTTGGCGCAAATTCGCAGTCTGAGTCGTACCGCCAGCTAATTGAATCGCTTGGCTGATGGTGGGGAATTTGCGGTTGTCACCAGTAAAAGGGACGGTATAGGAACCCGATCTCGTGACTTCACCTGCGATCGCAAATTGGACTGGACGCGGTGCCAGGACGCTAATAGTCACGATCGGTCGTTTGACATAGCGCGAGAAATAAGATGTCAGCAGGCTCGAAGCTCTTTGCACGGTCAAGCCTTGGATCGGAATCGCCCCCACTACTGGCAGGTTGATCGCACCATCGCCGAGGACATAAAACTCGCCACTATACTCCGGTACGTTAAAGATGTCTACCCGCAGTCTGTCCCCAGGGCCGAGGGTATAAGAGTCAGCAAAGCTAGTATTCTGGGAGACAGCTCTGGCTTTGGGCTTGGCTGGAGTTTTGGCTTTACCTGGTTTAGTCTGGGCGA
>NZ_JANMZA010000306.1:0-5508 GCF_031382685.1 Chamaesiphon sp. OTE_8_metabat_110
ATCGATTTCTCGATCCAAAGTTCGCCAGATAATATACTCCTGCACGCCATTTCGACGATATGCAGCTTTCTTGTCATGAAGATCGATCGAGACTGTACTAGCTGCTATTTCAACGACTAATTCTGGCGAACCTTCGATATAGTCGTCCTCAGTAATTCTCGCCCCTCTACCTGGCATAAACATCACCGCATCAGGTTGATATTCATTATCTAGATCGAGGCGGACTGTTGGCTCGATGCCTAGCGTTACTTCCTCTGTGGCAATTATTGAATAGTTCCACAACCAGCCAATGATATTTCCATGAGGTTTAGCATGAGATTCAAAACGTAACGGTGACGCCATGTAGACAATTCCTTCGATTAATTCCGCTTTATTACTCCCGTTTTTTTGATAAGGCATCGCAGTATAACGTCGCTCGAACTCATGGCGAGTGAGTCTGTCGCCATTTTCTAATAATGGGATAGTTTTTGAGGAGGTTGTAGTCATAATTTAGGCTCCACGACTATTAATTGTTTGAATCTTGCTTTCTATATCCGGTTGCACTGGTTGAGATTACTGTCTGATTTTAGTAGTAAACCCAGAAGCTTTAAACTTCTTCAATTGCAGCGGTAGAGTCGCACTCGATGGCACCGTAACTCGCATTTCAAAATCATTAATTCCTGGTGGTACCTGCTCGATTAAACCCACTCGTCCCCGATTTGGCAAGACATTGTTATTGTCTGCGTCGTAAATCCGTCCGTAGACATCGGCATCGTAGACTGTCTTACCCGATTTGTTTTCGGCTTTGCCAGTAATCAAGAAACACAGCGCATCTTGAGTCACGCCACCGCTACTCACCGCACCTTTAGACATTTCTGCCGAACAATCCTTGTAACCAACATTTGACAATGGGATGGGTGTAACTGCGAAAGCTGCGGGGGCAAACAGCCACGTAGACATCGATAAAGCGATCGCGACGGTAAAAGTGATGAAAGTACGAATTATCATGGGAGGAAGCGAGGGGGAGAGGGGGAGACTGGGAGACTGGGGGACTTGGGGACTTGGGGACGGGGAGATTCAATAGTCAACTATTCATTCTCTATTCCCTATTCCCTATCCCCTAACCTAAAACCATTGTCCCCCATTGAAGCGCGAATAGGGAGAGAGGATACGCAGAAGCGAATGAGTGACGATCGCACTCAATAGACTAAAGCTAGTATAAAACCCGATAAACCCAGGGATATTAAAGTTGGCTCGATCGATTCCTGGTAAGCCGATAACTTTAATAATCGTTACCAAAAATAACCCTTCCCATACCGCCGCGCCGAACTGTAATAAGCCATTCCAGTCGCCATCCCAGCGAAACCGCTGGAGCTGATGATAGCCAAAATCCCAGGCTAGTCCAAATATGCCCAGATAGATTAAGGTTAGTAAAGTTTGTCCGGCGATCGCTGGACTCGATCGGAGTACCATGAGAATGGTAAGCAACAGCCCGATTGTCGCCACTAACAACACGCGAATTTGCCAACGACCGAACAAAGTAAAAGTCATGATGTGTTCAGGGGTAACGCTCGGATTTACTGATGCTTAATTATGAATATTTGCCGATTCGAGGGTAATTAGGCACTGAGATTTTTTGGTGCGATCGTCTGACAGATTTGACTGATGTTATGCGCTACTAAGCTCATTCTAATCTAGTTTAAAGTTGAATGGTAAACGGACGTAAATACCGTGAGGATCGTTGAAGCTTTTGAGGGCATTCAGTTCGGTTTTGACTTTGAGCAATTCGGTAGTGAGGGGATCTTGACTCTGGAGCGAGCGAATTTCTTGGCTTCCACCAAATTGTTTAATTAGTTTCTCTTCCCAGCTTTCTACGACAGGGTATTCTTCTAGCTCCCAATCTTTACCTAATTTAGCAGTTTTTACTGCATGGGCGATCGCGTCATTAAGTCCACCGATTTCATCGACTAAGCCGATTTTTTTAGCATCAGTTCCCGACCAAACTCGCCCTTGGGCAATTTCGGCAACTTTTTCTTTTGGCAACTTCCGAGATTCGGCAACTTTATTGAGAAAATCATCGTAAATATCATTAACCATCTGTTGAGAAATTGCCAACTCTTGAGGAGTACGGGGTCGGGCGAGCGTCGTACTATCAGCTAATTTTGATGTTTTGACGACATCCCAGGTGATGCCATTATTATTAGCTAGTTTTTGATAGTTATAATTGATACTAATTACGCCGATCGATCCGGTAATTGTATTCGATTCGGCAAAGATTTTATTAGAATAAGTAGAGATCCAATAACCGCCAGATGCGGCAACATCGCCCATCGAAATAATTACGGGTTTCTCTTTGTGCAATAGTCGCACTTCCCGCTGAATGATGTCTGAAGCTAAAGCACTACCACCGGGGCTATTAACTCGCAATACTACTGCTTTGACATCTTTATCCAATCGCAATTCGCGGACTTGACGCGCGAGGCTATCACCGCCGATTTGTCCGGGCAATCCTTCACCGCTGACGATATTACCTTGGGCATAAATTACCGCGATTTTACGACTGGAACTGGTTGATGTTTTATTCGCGGTTTGGGCATAGTCACCGATACTGATTTTGCGGTAAGAAGTTTTATCTTCTTCATCAGCACCACTAATTTTCTTGAGTTCTGCTAAAACTTCATCTAGATAAGCAGTGCGATCGACTAGTTTATTTTGAATCGATTGGGCGGCGGTTAACATCCCGCGATCGTCTGCCATTTTTTGGATCGATTCAGGTGTTAGTTGCCGACTGGTGCCGATCGCAGTTTTGAATTCATTCCAGAGATTATTTAATAACTGTTGAGTTTCTTGTCTGGCTTCAGGACTAAACTTAGCTAAAGTCTGAGCTTCGCCAAAAGATTTGTACTTACCAACTCGGACGACTTCTACGCCGATCCCATATTTATTAAAAGCGTTTTTAAAAAACATCGTTTCCGAGCGAAAACCATTAATATCGACCGAACCCATCGGATTGATAAAGATCCGATTGGCAACTGATGATAGATAATAATCGCGTTTATCCAGATCGACATTGTAGGCAATAATTTGTTTGCCAGCGGCTCGAAATCGCTCTAGGGCAGTCCGGACTTCTTTGAGCGTAGCAAATCCCGTATTAGCTTGTTTGCCTTTACTACCATCTAAATAAATAGCGACAATCCGTTTATCTTTGGTCGCAGCATCGATCGCATTTAAAACAGTTTTTAATTCTGTCACGCGAGTGGCATCGCCTGCGAGGGTTTCTTGCAAGCTTTTACCTGGATTGAGATCGACGATCGATCGGGATAAGTCGAGCGTCAAAATCGACTTTTCGGGGACTTTAATAGTTTCGTTATTAGCAGCACTCTGAATCAGCGCACCGATCGTTATCGTTACTAAAGTCAATGATACTGCTGAAAATAAACTTAAGCCGAGGAGACTACCGATCGTACTAGCCAAGGCTTGCTTGAGAAATTGACGCATATGAAATATTTAAATTAATTGAGAATTGAGAATTGAGAATTGAGAATTGGGTTATTAAGATGGGGACTTAGACCCCTGCGTCTCGTCAGATAAAAGTGAGGTAGTAATTGTAAAAATAAAGTTTTAGTCTGGAGCCAAGCTGGATGACAACTAGGGTTTATTGCGTAGCTTTAGTATTTTTTTATACAGTTTAGTTATTGGAGGATTGTGAGGTTCGCGCCAATAATTAAATTGTAGATCGGTAGACTCGATCGTGATGGTATTCTTACAGTTGTCGAAACAGTAATTCTCAATTTTCCAGGGTAAGAGTCTTCATTATGCCCAGATTTCTCGATCGAACCTACCGATCTACCAATCTTTAACTGCTTTTGCGTAAATAAACTCGCTCTTATTATCAGAGTGGCTGCAAACAATCGGATTGTCGTAACGCCGACAGGTTTTGATTTCCGGTACAAAATAATACTGTCTGGATTTCTGCCATTAATATCTCCGCTAATTCCGCGACGGCGGGTGTCGAGATGTCCGCAGCTTGGAGAAACGGCAATGCCAAACCCCCCAGATCTGCCCCGAGGGCGATGGCTTTGGCGACATCCAAGCCATTTCGCAATCCGCCGGAGGCAATGAGCGGGAGCGTAGGCGCGATGTCGCGAATCGTAGCGATACAGGTAGCCGTAGGAATGCCCCAATCGGCAAAAGTCTCGCCGAGTCGTCGTTGCAGGGCAGTTTGAGCGCGTTCGCTCTCCACCTTTGCCCAGGAAGTCCCACCAGCACCCGCGACATCGATGCCAGTAACGCCAGCGGAGATTAATTGCTGGGCTATCGGTGCCGAAATCCCGTTGCCCACCTCTTTGACGATGACGGGGACAGACAGCCGCTGACAGACGGTAGCAATTCGATCGAGTAATCCCCTGAAATTCGTATCCCCGTGGGGTTGAATGCACTCCTGAAGGGGGTTGAGGTGCAGAATCAGGGCGTCGGCACCCAAGAATTCTACCGCTCGCGCACATTCATCGATCCCATAGCGATAATTGAGCTGGACGGCACCCAGATTGGCGAGTAATAATATATCGGGTGCAATTTGGCGGACTTGAAAAGTGTCGGCGACTTGAGGTTGCTCGATGGCTACGCGCACAGATCCGACACCCATCGCCAGTTTATACTCCTGTGCTACTTCCGCCAATCGATAATTGATCTCTTTGGCTTGGGCTGTCCCCCCAGTCATGGAGGACATCAAAATTGGTGCGCCTAGCTCTTTGCCGAGAAATTTGGTCTTCAGGTCGATATCTTGGTAATCTAATTCTGGCAGACAACTGTGACTGAACTGATACCGATCGAATCCACTGCCTTGAGTGTGAAACTGGACATCTGATTCTAGACAGATCCGAATATGTTCGGCTTTGCGTTGAACTGTGGACATAGTTAGTAGATGCTTGGTAAATCGTCCTGTAGCCCCGAGCGTGTGTATTTAAACACTGCCTCCCAGGTAATCCCATCTCAAGTACTCAATCTAATATTTAGTAAATGACGACGATGGAACCCCCTATAAATAACATTAAACTGTCCCAAACTGCTAAAGACCAATTAGTTAAGCTCAAAAAATCGACTAAAATCGAGCAGTGGAATATCCTCTGTCGCTGGGCTTTTTTTCGCTCTTTAGCAGAAGCCACGCCACCATCACCGATCCCCATTCCCGCCGATAGTAACCTGGAAATGAGCTGGCGGGTATTTGGTGGTGAATTGGCAGATATTGCCATTCTCGCGCTCAAACAGCGATGTTACCAAGATGGATTGGAACTAACGCCAGAAGTTTTGGCGGCACAATTTCGGCTGCATTTACATCGCGGCATCGGCTATCTCGCCGGAGATCCGAGTCTGCGGAAAATCGAACATCTAGTTGGCTTAGCGACTGGCGATGCGTGATAAGAGGGTAGAGGGTAAATGGTAGATGGTAGATGGTAGATGGTGTTTGAAAAGTCTAATTGCTGCGTTCATGATGGGTAAATCCCCCTGTCTTGTCGGTTTTTTATTCTG
>NZ_JANMZA010000355.1:0-11218 GCF_031382685.1 Chamaesiphon sp. OTE_8_metabat_110
TATGCGGGATTGAATATTACCGGAGCTACTGGATTAACCCCCGCCACGATCGGTTCTCTGAAAATGCTCGGCGCGATCGCCAGTTAATCTCTGTGTCGAGCGGGTGACAATATCCCCTACTCCCTACCCTCTACCCTCTACCCTCTCTCCTCCATCCCCTGTCTCCTTGCTGCGGGTAATTGCCACCAGCCCAAATGCGGTAGATCGTGATGCTCCTCATGGTAGCCAAAGTGATAACAACTGATAAACGACCAAAATTCCGAAAAAGGCGTGCTAGTGGCGCGGGACTCATTTATATACCCAGTTTGGGGTTCGCGATGCGGTAAAAATGTCCCAAATAGAAATAGCTGAAACGAACTCATCACCGATGGGAACACCCAAAACCAGGAGAGATTGCTTTCAGGCACGCCCAATACGCGATGCACGGCATGAAATGTCGAAATTAATAAGATCAACCGCAGCCAACTCCAATAGTTTTGCATGAAGTTGAAATACCACGCAAAGAAGTTTTTCCGCTTGCCATTGTGAAAATCTGGATCGCCAATCCGAGCGGGGATATCATGGTGGAGATCGTGCATCTGCCGCATCTTGGCAAACGGAAACATGGCGTAGACAAATAACACAAAACTGCCGATCGCATCATTGAGCGGGCGATTTGAGGGCGCGATCGAGCCGTGCATCCCGTCATGCGCCGTGACAAATAACCCTACATACAAAAACATCTGCCAAGCGAAGCCAACAAACTTTACCCAGCTTGGTAAATTTGTCAAGTCTAAGCTAAATAAGATCGCCGTACTCGTCGCCCAAATGCTAATTAGTGACAGTGCCACCCAGAGTCCCCGATCTTTTCCCTGTCTCACGCTGATTAACCTCGATCGCCGATGCAGATTGTTAAATAATTCTTTACTTATCTTAACGTCTCTCAACGGGGAGCGGGTGAGAAACGCTAAGATCGATCTAACCGATCGCGCTAGCGTACCGTAAGGTAATCGCCGCAATAGCCCATGACAACCACACCCACATCAATTCAATTACCTGCTAGTGTCGAACTTGCCCCCAAATACACGATTCCGATCGTCCTAGTGGCAGTCTCCCTGCCGATTGCCGCCCTCCAATTCTGGGTGGGTGCGATCGTCGGCATCTTTGGCTTATTTCTAGCGATCCAAACCACCATCATCAAGTTAGAATTCACCACCACCACCCTCAACGTCTACCGCAGCAGCACTCTGATTCGGACATTTCCCTACAGCGAATGGGAAAATTGGCAGATTTTTTGGCAGCCCGTCCCCATTTTGTTTTACTTCAAAGAAGTCAACAGCATCCACTTCTTACCCATCATCTTCGACTCCCGGATGCTCCGCACCTGTCTAGAACATTACCACCCGCGATCGTCAGCAGAGACTAATTAAGTAGATTAAGTTGCTACCTATAGTCTCAGCGGTTAGAAACCGCTGCTCTGCGAAGGCAGACGCTCCGCGAACGGAGTGCAAAGTCCGCCTGCGCGGACTGAAATATTAGTCCGCGCAGGCGGACTTTGCAACATTAGCCACGATTTTAATCGTAGGCATCTCGATCTGTAGCAACTTAAGTTGATTAGATTAAGGCAAGTTAGCTCGATCTAGTCATTACCTCTTACCTCTTACCTCTATCAGCTCGATCGATCCAACAGTGCAATTACCTCAGCATCGCTAGTCTGAGCAAAATTCTCATACCAAGAACCGATCGCGTACAAAGGTTCCGGCATCAATACACAGACAACTAAATCCACACTCGATCGCAATCGCTCGACGACACGGCGATCGGCAACTGGCACCGCCACGACAATTCGAGCTGGTTGCTGCAACTCAATCACCCCAATTGCCGCCATCATTGTCGCGCCAGTTGCCAAGCCATCATCTACCAAGATTACTACTCGATCGCGAACATCGACAGGCGATCGATCGCCCCGATATAGGCGATCGCGCCGTTGCAATTCCCGCAGCTCAATTTCGGCGACGCGATCGATCTGCGCTGCCGAAATTTGTAAATCTACCACGATCCGCTCGTTTAAATAACGTCTGCCCTGAAGATCGATCGCCCCCATCGCAAATTCGACATTCCCCGGTACGCCCAATTTGTGTACCAGACAGATATCTAGTGGCACATCGAGCCTCTGTGCGATCGGTGCAGCGACAGGTACGCCACCACGCGGCAATGCTAACACGATCGCCGAGTGACAATTATCGGCATAATCTGCTAATTGTTGGGCTAATTGTGTGCCAGCTTCAGCCCGATCTCGAAATTTTCGAGTCATTAAAAATCTTTACAATCGATGAATTCCAGTTTATCAAATAACTGCTAGCTAGTCTTCAATAAAATCACAATTGCCTAAATCAATCGCTGTTTTTAGGAACTAAAAGTCCTCTTAAACGTCGCAATTTTTTCACCAAAGCGTCTCGATCTGGCGGCTTGCCGATCTCAGTAGCCAGTGCGACGATCGACACCTCGACCCGATCGGGGTCTGTTCAAATCCATCCCTGCTAGCAAGGCTTTTGACCTAAATTTGCCGAGAGTGATTGTCAATAGGCAGCAAAGACCATGAAATTATCAACCGCGAACGGTATCATTTGCTACTTAAGGCTGAGACGGTCGATTCGACTTGGCTCATGCTGGGGATCGATCGAGCAGAACCGAGACTCAGCCTCATTTGTAATCTTAAAAATGAGGCGATCGGAGTCTGAATATCTGCTCTTTAGTATAGCTAGATGATGTGTGGGCAGGCGATCTAGATCGGCTTTATTGCTCAAATTGATGTCACACTATTGTCAAATCAAAATTGGAAGCGTATTATGAAATTAATGAAATCGCACAAACAATCTCAACAAAATTGATTCATCACCCATATCAATAACCCAAATATCGATTGGGATTGGGAATGAATTAATAGCTCTCGAATGTATCGTTGAAGTTGCTACGCAGCCAATTTTGCCCAACGCTATCGTTTTGCATCGATCGAACTGAGTTCGACTGCGCGGAGTGGTTGGCAACTATGGCTCGATCGCCGCTGAGATTATTACAGCATTGACTGTAAATCTAAGCAATGGCGATCGGCTCGAAGATTATTTTCCAAGTAAATCAACCCGTCAACTTTGTACCGATCGAACGGTCTGAAGTTGAAACTTGGCAACCATACTCTCACGTAGTTTTGTTGACGAGTGCGATTTTCAGATAAAACTTGTGTCCGAATTATAACCTACTCGGTAGAGACTTATGAAATTTTCAGCTAAATTAACTCTTGCTCTTGCTGCTGGTTCTGCTTTATTCCCAATGGCGGCTCAAGCGTTACCAAATACTGGTACGACGGCTGCTGCGGTATCGATTAAATTTGATGGTACTTCTACAGGTAATTTCTCGATTCAGCCCGGATCGAATGCTTCTGGCGGTGGTACGGGCGTCCGCGAACTGTCTGCTGCTGTAGCAACTGGCGACACCAGTGCTGAGGCTACTGCTAGTACTTATAAAGGTGGTACTAACTCTAGTGCTAAAGGTTACAGTATGCCTGTGACTTTCTCCTACGTCAGTACTAGTGACGTGAGTAAAAAATACGATACTTCCGATCGTGTTGATTTCAACACCCGTCAAGAGAACAAATCGGACAGACTCGACACTACTACCAAAAACGCCAACTACGACAACTACAGCAACATCAATAACCAGGACAACAAAACAGCTACTAACAACCTGACTGATAACAAAAAGGCTGTCAATAACCTAACCGATGACAAAACAGCCACTAACAACCTGACTGATAACAAAAAGGCTGTTAATAACCTGACCGATGACAAAACAGCTACTAACAACCTGACTGATAACAAAGCTACCACTGACGGTAATAGCTATGGTAACAGCACGGGTAAAGGCAGCAGTAGCGTTGCTGCCAGTGATGTTGGTGCAGGTACTACGTCTAACAGTACCAAGGGTACTGCCAATAGCGGTGGCACAACTAAAACCACCAATAGCGAGTTAGCAACCAACAACAACACTACTAGCAACTTAGCAACCAACAACAATACCGACAACTCTTTCAAAACTAACAACAACACTACCAGCAACTTAGCAACCAACAACAATACCGACAACTCTTTCAAGACTAACAACAATACCACTAGTGATGTTGCCAACAGCAACGTTAATACCAGCAAAGGTGGCAACAACGACAACACTTATAAGAGTGATGTTAATAGCCAAAGCGGTAGCACAATGAACAACACCCTCAAAACTACTAACTTGAAAGAGGGTACCACAACTCTCGTTCAGTACAACTACACTGGTTCGGCGGCTGGTTTATCCTACATCCCCGCACTCGGTAAATAGAGTGGAGTTGGTGCCGATTTAGCTCGTGTGGCTCCCTTGGGAGTGCAGATGACGAGTCCTGTGTCGCTGGCTGGTGCTAATACCTAGCCATTGGCTAGCCAAACACAGAACTGAGCTGCCACCGAGCGAATTTGGAGCCAGCGGTTACTTATCAAACCAAAAAATCTACCTATCTCTAGTTTTGTTCGTGCCTGGTACAACCGAATGAACTTACTAGGATAGGTATTTTTTTCCCAACTTGCAGACAAAGGCTGTGGAGCAATAGTCGAGATCGATTTAAAACCCCCTATATATGTATTCACAGTTACCTGCATATTCTCACAATAATTATAAATTAGCCTGTTATTGCCTGACGATCGCGGGTTGGTATTTCATTTTGGGTGGTAGTGCCAACGCGCAATCGGCACCAGCGGCAGTTCAGATAAATAACGAGAATTCGATCGCTCCAGAGCAACTGGCGAGTAAGAATACCAATCCCGATCCGACCAGAGATAGTAGGGACAACACGCCCGAACAGCCTGCACAGCTAGCTCCACCCGTCAATCCCCAAATTGCCCAAGTAGCACCCATCCCGACAATTATCGCGCCGCTGTTGCTCCCACCGAGCTTTCTCCCGCCCAGTCTGCCGATTATCCCGATTAATTCCGTTCTGACACCAGAACTGCTCCTCCCGCCCAATAATACGCCAGCAGTAGCGCCAATTAATGCGCCGATTGCCCCACCGCAATCGACGACAGTCAAAGATCCGCGCTTTATTATTGCCCCGCAAGTATTAGATCCCAAAGTTGTCGATCCCTTTTCGACGCAATTTATCCTCAATGGCAACAAAGTCTCGCACTTTACCACCACAGTCGTCACTACTGGCTTTGAAACTGGCAACTTTCGCAATACCGATCTGAGCTTTGATGTCTACAAGCTGATTGGAGCTAAGAATGTTCAGAGCGTCACCGCCGATCGGGTGGTACGGGTCAATAGTACGATGGATGTGGTGGGTATTCGCAGCATCGCCCAACATCAGGATATTGACGTTTCCGTCGCCCAACCGCAGACGCTACTAGGATTTCGCCAGCAGATTAGTTTGGATGCCGACTGTCTGGATGGTTCGGGGCGGACTTGTACATTTTTACCGGGACTGGTAATCGACGAGAGCGTCCTCGATCCCAATAAGTTACAGCCTACTAGCGTCAAAGTTACCTCTCAATTTGGCGATGTTATTTCGCCAGCATCCGTCACAGCAATTAGGGGAGATGGATTTGGGGGTGGGGCTAATGGTGAGAAATTTGGCATCGATTTAACCGTGCCAGTTGTCGGCGTAGTCGCCCCGCCCGAAGGCTCTCCACCGCCAGTATTAACAGGCGAACGCCAGGAGAAATTTCGGACTGGGGTGGCGGTAAATTACACCAGGATGAATCAGGATTTTGCGACAAATGGTGTAGAATCCACCTTGGGACGGACGATTCGATCGCTTAATTATGTTAATGGCGATCGCAATCAATTAGTAAATGCGCTGACTAATGCGATCGGTCAAATCTTACCAGACTTTCGTCCCAGTATCGCTCCTGGCAAACCGGGCGCGCGGATCGTCGTCAATCCCAATCTCTATCGAGTCGCCAGTGCCCTTCGCCTCCCCGACAATAGCCTGACGGTGTATCAAGGTGGTACGGGTTATGCCCCGAGTTTCGGTGCCGACCCCAAAGTGCCGCCCGGAGCCAGTCATCAAGCCCTGTGGGTGGGGATGTCCCCCGTCGTCGAGCGCGAGTATCTGCGGGATTATCGCTACATTACCCTCCGCGAACCGCGCATCGTTGCTAATGGGGGCGGTGAAGGTGGGAGCCTCCCTGTCGATGTCAATCTCAACAATTTTGGCTTTAATTCCAGCGGCTTGCAAAATGCCTACGGACAAGGTTATGTTACCGTCCTAAATCGGGATGTCTCCCGCGTCGATACCGATACGATCCGCCAGCGGACGGATTACTATCCCCACATCAGTTTTACCGGGGCGAAGCTGACTGAAAATAGCCTCTGGCGGTATTATACAGGCGCGATCGTCAATGCCGGATTCGAGCCAAAAACTACCACCAATATTAAAGTCTACGTTGGCACTGATTATGCCGTCGTCAATCCTCGGGGCTTGAGTTTTAATGTCGGTGGTATCGGCTATCTCAATCCGGATCCAGAATATTCCACCCAGCTTTTTGTCAATGCGACGCAAGCCATCCCGCTCGGTGCCAATCCCCGCAATAATCTGACGTTGGGAGTGAATGCCAATTATATTATCGATGGCTCGATTACCCTCCAATCGTTACCGATTCGCTCCGCTCAAAGCTTCGTCAATGCTGGCGTCGCCCTAAACTTCGGTGACATTTCGATCGGCGGTACCCAATTTTTTGGTAATATCTTATCCGAGTCAGTTGAAAATAAAACAATCTTTAATCTAAGCTGGAAAGTTACCGACAGGTTCAGAGTAGGCGGATTTGTCAGTGCCTTCGATCGGAATATCTCGACCAATCCATTTGGGGCAAATATCAGTTACGATCTAGATCCTAATTCTAATTCAGCGATCTACTTAGGATGGAATGCCGCTGAAATCGATTTCCGGCGCACCCTCGGCTCCACCGCTAATGTCTACAAGGATAATACGATTAGTGTCTCGCTCCGCTATGGATTTTAGGCAGTTGACAGATATTTTGTAGGGTGGGCACTGCCCAACGTATAGGTTATAGAGCTTATTTGTTTATTTAAACTTTCCTGCATAAGATTCGTTAATTAATTGTCTCAACCTATTGGCATAGCATTTCTAGATAGCAACTTGGGTTAATTCTCAATTATCAATTATCAATTCTCAATTATTAATTAAATGCTACCTGGAGATCTGCTGATTTATCGATACAATGGCGAATCGATCGTCCCCAAACGCATCGAAATCGACGCGCATCATATTCAGATGGCGATCGAGATTATCGACTGCTTTACGTCCGTTGTGGGTGGCACTCAGGGGCAACTCGATGAGATGTTATTGCAACTTGAAGGTGATAGTCCCGACTTTCGCGTCAAGCGGGGATTTGCCCATCTACTCAAGAGTCAAACCTTCAGTAACTTTGAGATTGTCAGCCCGCTTCAGCCGTCCGAACTACGCGAACGAGTCTACGCACTCTCCGCGATTTCTAGCCCCAGTGTCGAGCATAGTAAAAGCACATTAGCCACACTTGCCAGCAATCTCTCCCAAGAACTAAGTACCGAAATAATTCCCGCTCAAATTACCCAAGGTTTATACGCCGATTTACCCGAAAATCGCATTTTAACCGAGTTTACCGCACCCGATCCGATCGCCCTAATTCATCGCTACAATCTGTCCCAAGTTCAAGGCGTATTCTATCGCGCCAGCGAACTAACTATCAATGCCCATCGCAATGTCCCCGGACAATACAAGCTGTTATTTCGCTATCTGAAATTGTTTCAATTAATGACCTATATCGAAGGTGATGCCGATACTGGTTTTACCATTAAAGTCGATGGCCCGACGAGCTTATTTAAAGCAAGTACTCGCTATGGACTCGCGATCGCCAAGTTAATTCCCGCAATTTTACACGTTACTAAATGGAGCCTGAGCGCAACGCTGCAAACCAAAGATTTTTATACCGGAAATATCAAAGTCGGACGCTATAGTCTCACCGACAAATGTGGATTGGAAACCCACTATCCACCCGGTAAATCCTACGATAGTATGCTCGAAGCGAGTTTTGCCGATCGCTGGGATAAGCTCAAAACCGAGTGGGTATTAGAACGCGAAGTAAATTTATTACCCATTCCCGGTAGTGTGATGATTCCCGATTTTCGACTGGTGCATCCCGACGGACGGGATTATATCTTAGAAATTGTCGGTTATTGGCGACCGGAATATTTGCAGAAAAAGTTTGCCCAAGTGCGAAAATCTGGCTGCACAAATCTGATTTTAGCCATCTCCGAACGCTTGAATCTCGAAAAAGCCGGACTCAATGCCAGAGATCTGCCTTGTGAGGTAATTTGGTTTAAGGATAAACTATTACCTAAGTCAGTATTAGAAGTATTGGATCCGGTTAAGTGAATGGTGGATAGTGAATAGTGGGTAGTGAATTGAGAATTGAGAATTGAGAATTGAGAATTGCGGATACGCGCTCGTCAGGTTCCCCGACGAGCGCTATTCACTATCCACTAAAACACTATCCACTATCCACTAAAACACTATCCACTAAAACACTATCCACTAAAATACTATTTACTCTTAGCCTCCAGATTTTCCAAGCGGCTTTTTAGCTCTTGATTGGTTTTTTTGACTTCTTCCAACTCCTCTCGTAACTGTTTTACCGCTCCATCCGAACCAATTTTCTTCTGGACTTTTTGCACCCCTTCATCTGCCATCCGTTTGACGCGTCCGTCGGGACTGTGAGCGGCTAAACCTTGCAATACCCCGATCGCTTTGACGGTGGACATCTGGCTCAGGGCATTGACTACAGCTACTTGGGTGAGGAAAAACGATTCGCGCGACAGCTCGGATAATTTCTCGACGATGACGATCGTATTTGCATCGGATTGACCGCTAGAAATCGCCCCAAGGGCACGAATTGAGGTCAACCGCAGTGGTTGAGGTATACCCGGTTTGACGTACTCTATGACGGTTTTTAGAGCTGTTTCTGAATCGGTCATTTTGCTCAAACCACCGATCGCACCTGCACGGACGACTTCATTCCAGCCGGAGCGGGTATTGAGGACTTCGGTGAGCAGGGTAATTACTTCTTCCTGTTTATCCTTCAAGCTGGCGGTAGTCATCCCGCCCAACGCGCGACAGGCGGCGGCTTCGACGTAGTAGCTCTCATCCCCGGCTGTGACAATTTGCTGGACTGCGGCGTATGTTTCGGGTGTTTTAATATTACCCAATTCATCGACGATCGCGCGGCGCACGAAGGGATCTTCATCGCCGACTGTGGCGACTAAATTAGTAACTGCAATATCGAGTTTAATCGTTGCTAGCTGTTGCGCGGCTTCGAGTCGAACTGCCCAGAATTTTTCAGTTGCAAGGCATTCAGTCAGTGCGGTGACGGCTTCGAGATTGCCTTTTTTGGCGATCGCGACTGTGGCATAGATCCGCGAAATTGGGTCTGGATCTGACTTGAGCTGCGCTTTGAGTTCGGGTAAGGGGTATTCGAGGCTGACGGTTTTTAAATAGTTATTACCCACATCAAAGCTGATGAAATCGGGTTTAGTTTCGAGCGGAAAATAGAGGACTTGTTCTTTTTCATAGACGCGAATTTTGGTAACTTTCACGTCAACAATCCCATCTTTAAGATAACCAAAACCAATCGGAATTTTGAGATCGAATAAGTCATTGGTGAGCGTATGCACGCCTTCTTTCGCTTGTGTTTGTGTCACCGTCAGCTTGGCTAAATTACTATCGCCATCCCAACTGTAGGCAACCTTATAATCTGGATGTCCGCCCCGATAGACATATTGATCGAATAGATATGCTAAATTGCGTCCGGTTGCTTTATCGATCGCCCGCAGGACATCGATCGTTTCGACAGTTTTATGAGCGTTTTCATTGACAAAAGTATGCACGAAGCGATCGTATGATTCATCGCCCAATTCCGCCCGAATCATGTGATAAACACAGGCACCTTTTTCGTATAAGTGGCGATCGTATAGTTCGATCGCTTCTCGATAGATATTCGTGACGATCGGACGCCGATAGCGGTCGCTATCTTCACTTAAATAATTACGTGCTTCACCGAGTAAATAATAAGCGGCTTCATCTTTATCATACTCATGTTCCGTCCACAATACCTCACAGTAAGAAGCCATCCCTTCCTTAATCCACGCGTGCGACCAATGCTTAATTACGACCAAATCGCCGAACCATTGGTGAGCAAGTTCGTGAGCGACTAAACTCTCTGTAAAAAAGTTGTCTAAAGACGCTCGTTTATCTAATAAACACCGATCCATTAATAACGTCGTCGAAGTATTTTCCATCCCGCCAAAGATGAAATCAGCGACGCATACTTGGGCATATTTAGGGAATGGATAAGGATAGCCAAACTTCTTGCTAAAGAACTCAATCATCTGGGGAGTTTTCCCCATACTCAGCTTCGCTGATTCTTCCAGTCCTTGCTCCACATAATAAGTAACTGGCTTACCATTCCAACTATCGGCAATCTCGCTAAACCTGCCCACCGCCAACGTCATCAAATATGTCGGGTGAATCTCCTTTTGCATCCATTGATAGACCCGATCTTCACCAAAGACAGTCTGCTCGACTAATTCACCATTAGAAATCGCCACAAAATCCTTCGGCACCTGCACCCGAATTGCCGAAGTAGCTAGTTGTCCGGGATAATCAAAACAGGGGAACCAAAACCGCGAATCTTCATCTTCACCCTGCGTCCACACCTGCGTCGGCTTGTCGGGATAATGTGCGTCGGGATGAATAAAATACATCCCCCGCTGCGGGTTATTTACGCCATAATCGATCGTCAGATCCAAGATTTTACCAGCAGTAACATCGACTTTTACGGGAATATGCAATAACTCCCCATCATAATTAAACTCGCATTCAGTACCATCAATTTGGACGCGATCGATTTTCAGATCCACCGCATCGAGCGTCAATGACTCGATCTCACTCCGCACCGGATTGAGCCGAATCGCACAAGTACCGTGGAAACTCGAATTGGGAATGTCCAGCACCAAATCTAGACTGATATGCTCGACCTGTCCGGGTCGATCGGGATTATAATGAGGGCGCGAACCAGGGAGTTGAAAGGATTTGTGTCCGTTACTCTCGTCGAGATGGCTGTAGGGCATAATAGAATCAATAATCCGCTAGTTTGGATAT